>JAGRKA010000100.1 GCA_020442475.1 Alphaproteobacteria bacterium
AGCTCGCCATCGGCAAGGACGTTAACGCCCGTGTAGGGCACGCCGAGATAATCGAGAATCTGCACGACCTGGCCAGAGAAGCCGCATTGCGGCATCTGCGGGGTGCCCTTCATGAAGAGCACGACATCGTTGGTGTCGACCACGTTCTTGATCTGGTCGTGGATATTGGCCATTGCCTTTTCCTTTCCTGGCGGAGTTCAAGGTTCCGCAGTGGGGCGACTATAGAACGATTGCCTTCTGAGGCCCAGACGTAGTCCGGTGGAATTCAATCCGGCACGCTGGTCGTCAGGGCGAGCGCATGCAACACGCCGCCCATCTGTCCCTTCAGCGCGCCATAGACCATCTGATGCTGCTGGACCCGCGACTTGCCGCGAAAGGCTTCAGCCACGACCGTCGCGGCATAATGGTCGCCGTCGCCGGCAAGGTCCTGAATCTGGACGCGCGCATCGGGAAATGCGGCCTTGATCAGCCGTTCGATTTCGGATGCTTCCATCGGCATGACGACGACCTCGATCTAGTTGAACGCTTCTGGATGTTCGCCCGCCATATAGGCTGGCAGCGGGGTCTCGTAAGCCTCGCGCAACGTTGCGACCAATATGGGTTGTTCGCCCGGCAGTCGCAACGCGTCCCGGCCTGTTGCGCCGATGCGCGACGCAGGCACACCGGCG
>JAGRKA010000101.1 GCA_020442475.1 Alphaproteobacteria bacterium
CGTTCGTTCTACTGACGAGAAATGAAGCGTTGTCGCGCATGGCGCCTCACGCCGTCAGGGCTATGGGATCGCGTTCGCCGAAGAGCCTGGAAACTTCCGCGAAGGGCGCGGGCCGACCCAGCAGGTAACCCTGCACGATCTCGCAGCCGACGTCGCGCAGCCCTTGAAGGTGCTTCTGCGTCTCGACGCCCTCGGCGACGACTTCGAGTCCCAGGCTGCGGCCGAGCGTGATGATCGCGCGCACGATCGCGGAATCGTTGGGGTCCTGGGTCATGTTGCGCACGAAGCTCTGGTCGATCTTGATGCGCTGCACCGGGAGCTTCTTGATGTAGCTGAGAGAGGAATAGCCGGTGCCGAAATCGTCGATCGCGATCGAAATGCCGAGGCGGTTGAGCTCGCGCAGATCGTTTGCGACGGCGTCTATGTCCTGCATCACAATGTTTTCGGTCAGTTCCAGTTCGAGGCGGCGCGGATCTAGGCCGGTCTCCGAAAGGATGCGCGCGACCTGAAGCGGCACGTTCTTCTTGCGAAACTGGATCGGCGACATGTTGACGGCCACGCGGAACGCCGGGAAGCCGTCGCGCTGCCAGATGCGCGCGTCCGCGCAGGCCTTGCGCAGCACCCATTCGTTGATGGGAATGATGAGGCCGTTTTCCTCG
>JAGRKA010000102.1 GCA_020442475.1 Alphaproteobacteria bacterium
AAGCCTTTCAACCGCATTATTTTTCATCGGTTCCTCGACAACCTGATGCCCAATTGCCTCAAGCTTGGAACGAATAAGTTGCGTAGACATATCATCCTGATCAACGACTAAAACTTTCATAGTGCTGTTCTTCCCCTATATCGAACAAATCTCTCCCATTATGATCGTTTAAAATTAATAAAATGCAAAGGCCTAATTTATAGAACTTTCTCAAATCCCGTATTTGACAACCTTGTCTGAGTACGATAGACAATCACTCACTTTGAATGAATGTGCCCAGGTGGCGGAATTGGTAGACGCGCTAGCTTCAGGTGCTAGTTCCCCTTGTGGGAGTGAAGGTTCAAGTCCTTTCCTGGGCACCATTGATTTTCTTATATAAAAAGACGACTATTAAGAAAATTGAAGGCTGAAACAGCATATGAAAAGAGGCTGCAGCGTAACTTTCATACAATAAAAAGGCGTATAAATGAGTATTACCCTCCATAAAGGCGACATCCCGGCAGATCTTAATTTTGGCAATGCTCTGGCCATAGACACGGAAACTCTGGGTTTAACCCCAAATCGTGACCCATTATGCCTTGTACAACTCTCCAGCGGTGACGGCAAAGCTCACATCGTTCAGCTTAACCGTGAAACTTATGCTGCCCCAAAC
>JAGRKA010000103.1 GCA_020442475.1 Alphaproteobacteria bacterium
TCAGGGCTCTCGATGCGGACGATGCGTCCGTTCCAATCAGCGATGAGTTGAAACGGCTCGAGAGCAGGGCGCGCGAAGCGCTCGAAGAGACGTATTCATCGCTCACGCCCTGGCAGAAGACCCAGGTCGCGCGTCATCCGGACCGGCCGCACTTCAAGGATTACATCCGCGATCTCGTCCGCGACTTCACGTCGCTCGCCGGCGACCGCTACTTCGCCGAGGACGAAGCCATTATCGGAGGGCTCGGGCGTCTCGCGGGCCGGTCGGTCATGGTGATCGGCCACGAGAAGGGCTCCGACACCGAAGGTCGTATCAAGCACAATTTCGGCATGGCCCGCCCGGAAGGGTATCGCAAGGCCGTGCGCTTGATGGAGATGGCCGACCGGTTTTCGGTTCCGGTCGTGAGTCTCGTCGATACGGCGGGCGCCTATCCCGGCATTGGCGCGGAGGAGCGCGGACAAGCCGAAGCGATCGCTCGCAGTACGGAGTGCTGTATGCGGCTGGGTGTCCCCATCATTTCGGTGATCATCGGCGAGGGCGGCTCCGGTGGCGCCGTGGCGCTGGCCACGGCAAACCGCATCTTCATGCTGGAGCATTCGATCTACACGGTCGCCTCGCCCGAGGCCGCCGCGTCCATCCTGTGGCGCGAT
>JAGRKA010000104.1 GCA_020442475.1 Alphaproteobacteria bacterium
CGCCCGCCGCAAGCTCGCCATGGGCGGCGGCGCTGCGGAGGCCGCGCCGTTCCGCGAGATCGCAGGGGTGAAATTCCTGTCGCGCGCCGTCGCCGGCGTCGAGATGAAGGACCTGAAGTCGCTCGCCGACGAGGCCAAGAAGACGATCGGCTCCGGCGTCGTGGCGATCGGCAATGCGAGCGCCGACGGCAAGGGCGGCGTCGTCGTCTCCGTCACCTCCGATCTCGCCGACCGCTTCAACGCTGTCGACTTCGTACGCATCGCCTCCGAAAAACTCGGCGGCAAGGGCGGCGGCGGACGGCCCGATATGGCGCAGGCCGGCGGTCCCGACGGCTCGCAGATCCCTGCCGCGCTCGAAGCTATCGAAAGCGCTCTGCGCCAGAAGGCCGCGGGATGATCGCGCGACGCCGCGCGCGCATCGCGCGGCTGCGGCGCCGCGTCCATTTCATCCTCGACAGCGGCGTCAACGATCGCGCCGCGCGTTTCGCGCACGGCTTTCTGATCGCGCTGGTCGGCGTCTCGGTCGCGGCCGTGGTGCTCGAGACGGTGCCGTCGCTGCGCGAGCGCTACCAGATCCTGTTCGACGCCATCGAGCTTGTCGCGCTCATCGGCTTTTCGATCGAGTATGCGCTT
>JAGRKA010000105.1 GCA_020442475.1 Alphaproteobacteria bacterium
GACAGATCCACATCCAGATCCGCCGTGCCTTGCAGCAGCCTGACCGGAAAAGGCAAGGACAGCGGGGTTCGCAGCACCAGATTTTGCCGCCCCTCCTCGATCAGGCGTTTTGTGATCACATATGGCCCGTCATCATATTCCGACGGCAGTTCAACCCTGCCGTTTTCCGCCAACGCCTGCCGCTGGCCAGCATCAAATCCCGCCCACATGCTGTCTTCGGTGAAATCCGGTGCCGCAGCAATACCGACCAGCCCGGCCAGCCGTTCCGGCATCGCCCGCGCCAGCAGCAGCGAAATCCAGCCGCCCATGGAGGAGCCGACCAGAATCACCTTGCCCGTCGTCAGCGCCGAAATTGCCGCCTTTGCATCCGCAGCCCAGTCGCCTATCGCGCCATCCTCGAACCGGCCCGAGGATTGCCCATGCCCGGAATAGTCAAAACGCAGAAAACCGCGACTGGCGGTTCTGGCCCATTGCTCAAGATAGATCGCCTTGGAGCCCTGCATGTCGGATTTGAAACCGCCCAGAAACACCACCACCGGCCCGGTCCCCTGGGTCAGGTGATAGGCGATCTGGCGGCCATCTGCGGTTTTCAGCATCTTGGGCGGTGTCATTTCGGCCTCTGGAATT
>JAGRKA010000106.1 GCA_020442475.1 Alphaproteobacteria bacterium
TGAAATATCTCACGCGCCGTAATGCTCTTGATGATCGTTACCAGCTTTGTTACTGGATAACTCGGAACGGATTGCACCAAAAAATGAACGTGATCCTCATCTGTCCCTATCTCTAAAAATTTTAGCTGGTAACGATCTGCTATCTTCAAACAAACATCGCGCAACACTTCATCAACCTGCGCATCGAAAACGGCGCGACGATATTTCGCCGGAAACACCAGATGATACAGCAAAACAGTAACATTATGGCTCTTATGGATATATTCGCTCACGCGAATATTTTACGCCCCAAGGGGCGGGGAATAAATCCCAAAGAGATTTAAAATCAACACTTTAATTTTAATAATTGCATTCCCGTTAATTTTTTGTTAATGTTATGCATAATCAAAAACGAACGGTAGTGGAGAACAGATATGCCTTCAGTTGTTGGTGTTATAAAATTGGGTGTTTATGCCGCAGCGGGGACCGCTGTTCTTGGCCCCATGTTTTACACAGTTGCACAGGGCGGTACTTGGGCTGCAGGGGCTGGGGCGAGCCTTGATCTTGCAGGTACCGCGTTAGGTGCTGCTGGCGATGTCGTGCACATTGGAGCCGAAAAGCTCATCCCCTAAAAAACT
>JAGRKA010000107.1 GCA_020442475.1 Alphaproteobacteria bacterium
GGTGCCCGCACCGGTTGGCTATGCCGACTGGCCCGTCGTGCACACCATGGCGGAGGATCTGTATTTCAAACCGGAAGGCAATGGTCTGATGTTGTGCCCCGAAGACGAAGTCCCCAGCGAGCCGTGTGATGCGCAACCGGAGGAGATCGATGTGGCGCGCACCGTGGAGCGGTTTGTCGAGCTGACCACCCTGGCCGTGCCCCGCCTGCTCGGACGCTGGGCAGGGCTACGCACGTTTGCGCCGGACCGTCGTCCCGTGACCGGCTTCGATCCGCGGGCGGAGGGATTTTTCTGGCTGGCGGGGCAGGGCGGATTCGGCGTGCAGACGTCGCCAGGGCTTGGCCGTTACGTGGCTGGTCGCATTCTCGATGCCGCGCCCGCGGACCCGGCGATTGACGTGGCCCGCTTTGTCCATGCCTGAGTCGAATCATGTGCGTCTGGGACACGTGAACGAACTGGCGGTTCGAGTGCGGGTGCGTTGTTCACTCCGTCTAGTCAGGGAGGCGTGCCAGCCGGTCGCCGTGGAACGTCCCCAGCCAGAGGGCGCCACCCGCGCGCACGGCGACGGTGGCACCGGTAAATCCGCTGACTGGTTTCTTCACCGCCAGGGT
>JAGRKA010000108.1 GCA_020442475.1 Alphaproteobacteria bacterium
GCCAAGAAGCGTTTCCCTGATCTATACGGCGACCCAGCCGATCCCGGCAACAAACTGCCGCCGCGCGACGTGACACCATCACGGCATCCTTTCGCCGCGGAAAAAGAGCAGCAGCAGGTGATCGAGGGGTATGCCGAGGAAGTCACGGACGACGACGCTGCGGCGCTGCGCGAGGAACTGGAAACCTTGCGGCGGCGGCACGAGCTGAAGTAGGTTGCGAGCATCGGGGTATAGCGCAGTTTGGTAGCGCGACGGCTTTGGGTGCCGTAGGTCGCAGGTTCGAATCCTGCTGCCCCGACCAAATTCCTTTTCCGCCGCACCTTCGCAAATTTCCGTGTTATTGGTCTGATCATGCTTAACACCAGCAAAGGACGATGAGCCATGAACCTCCCCCCTGACGCATCCCGCGTATCCACTTCGCTGGCCGTTACCAGCACCAGCGACACCCAGACCTTTACCTATCCGACCGGCACTGGCCCGGCAGACTTCGGCGCCGCAGGCGACCACAAGATCACCGGCACACCGTTCACCGAATTGTCCTCGCTCCTGGGCCACATCACCGTGACCTTCGGCGCCATCGGCATCACCGTGGTCAACAAT
>JAGRKA010000109.1 GCA_020442475.1 Alphaproteobacteria bacterium
AGCATTTTTTCATTAATTTTTTGTCGTATTTGAAGCTGTTTTGGGGATACTTTTCTTTTACGCATAGTGTCAACTGAAAAACCATATTCCCATTCATTGATCCATTTTCTATCAAATGCATGTTGTATAGCTTCAATATTGAGTGATTTTTCGTTATTTTTTCGAATACGTTTGACAGCTTGAAAAATCCTGTCAGACGGCAAGCCAATAAACTTCCGCCAGCTCACGCAGGCGGTTTTATCCTTGGCGGGCTTCGCCCGTTGGGGGCGCTACATCCACCAGCTTACGCTGGCGGTCTTATTGCGCGGATAAATTTTTTAACGCAGCAATTGCCCACTATAGATGAGTTATTATTTAATTGATTTCGAAGCACGCAACCTTCAATAATTGGAAAGTGCCCACACAGACAGGTTTCAGGTTCTTCAGCTTCATAGATGTCCTGAAGAATCCACTCTAACTTGGCGATATCCCATATATTCGATTGTGAAAGACTAATAATCTTTCTAATCAGCAGATATTCTGATATTTTAGCCTTTCAAAATACTTTCAAGATCAGCTAAACGATTCTTGGCATTTTCGATCATTTTAAGTGCAATATCC
>JAGRKA010000010.1 GCA_020442475.1 Alphaproteobacteria bacterium
TCTTGCGCGATCGCGCGGTAGCGGCGCCGAAAACCCGGCTTGTTTTTCAGGATCATGACATCCGTATTGCCCTGAATATCGCAGATCAGCGGGCAAGAAAATGCCTGCGCGACCCTCTGGCCGATCAGCCCTTCGACTGTGAATTTATGCGCTTCGACCAGTGCGGGCCTTACGCCCTTGGCCTTCATGTCCTCAATGATCCATTCCGCCAACGCAGCCAGACGCGGTCCCCAAAGGAGACCCTTGGGCAGCGCGCCATAGGCAATCGCTGTGCGGTCTTCTCCGAAAGGCAAAGACGCCAGCCCGCCCAATGCCGTAAAACGGTTCAGCGAATAGACGACATGTCGGTATTCCGGTGTTTCATCAACCAGGCTTGAGATCGCGCGGGTCTTGCGCGGATTCAGGGAGTCCGGATAATCGCTGCTGATGTGGAGAATAATCGGCTTCATGCCCGGTTCTGTAACGGAGTGAAAGAACGATTGCAAGAGCCAATGTCGTTGTCGTCGCCGGACCGTAAAAAGCAATCGGCTCGGCCATCCCGTCAATCAACAGAAACGAGATAAAGGCCATATTCATCGGGTCTTTCATTTTAAAGGAAAAATAGATTTTAATCGCGAAGACGAGCAAAAATAAAGACAAGCCGATCATACCGGTTGAAAAAGCAATCTGTAAAAATGCGTTATGGGCGTGCGGCACCGTGTAGCCGATCAGGATTGATTGCTGCGGCAGAATATAAACGGAGCTGGCATATCCCCACCCCATAAGGGGTTTTTCACCGATCAACTGAATAACTGTTTTCCAGATCGCCGTCCGCCCTGTTCCAGTCGTAATTTCCGCAGCGTCCCCCGACCTTGAAATCAAGGCGAACAAAGCCTCAAGATCGATGCTAAACACCAAAAGAATCCCGATACATACGGCGACACAAAACGCTGCCAATACCGTTGGATTAAAGCGCATCAACGAGGCAATCATAATCGAGAGAATCAGAGCCGCCAGCGATGTCCGGCTGTTACTCATCAAAAGGGCGGCTCCGTTAACGGCGACGAAGCCCCAAAACCACAAAGGTATCTTCCCAACGAAATAGCCTCTGTAATAGTAAAGCGCCAAAAGACAAAAAGCGGAAATATAACCGACCGTATTTGCGGACCCTGCGATCCCGGACAAGCGTTTTCCCGGCACGTGTACACCGCCGATCCATTCTTTCATCCGCGCGAAGTCGGGCATCGCAAAATAGGTGATCAGCGATATAAACGTCACCGCCGTACACCCCAGAATAATCGGCCAGAGAATCTGTTTATTGGTCAATGTAAAGGAGGCCAGAAACAGCATGCAGAAAATGGCGATCAACGAAAAAGCGGAGGCAAGGCTATAGGCGATATTCGGCGCATGAAAGCACGAGATCACGATCACTGTCAGCAACAGGATTTCCACGAATTTATCAAGGCGAAGCATTTTACGCAGCCAGAGCTTGTAAAAAAACAGGCACAAAAGGAAAGTTAACCCCCAGGTTCCCATCTTGACCATCACCTGCCAATCGATGCTTTTATTCGAAAACTCACGGGTTCTGAGCGTCGTTTCAACCACGAACGTATTCCAGAACAGGAGAAACTGCGTCACCTTGATAAAAAGGGTTTCCCGTTTTATCGCGATCATGGTTCCGCTCCTTTGTGTAAAGCTGCTTTCTGCTTGATCTCGGCCACGACATCCCCAACCGGGGCAATCGCGATATCATGATCCATACACAATCGTACAAGTTCTTCAAAAATAGCTGCGGGGGTCCCGTATTGCGACGGCGTTTCAGCTATGTCATGCGTACACAAGATCAGCCACCCCCCCTCCTTGCCGGTTCGGACAATCAGGGCGCGGATATCGCTATAATCCGTTTCATAAAGAGGCGCAGCCTTCAGATAATGGGCGTCGGTACGACCTTGATTAACCCCTTTCAGAACGGTGCGGGCCGTATCATAAGAATCGGCGATCACCCTTTTAGTCCGGATGTTCAGCTCCCCTTCCGGATAGGCAAAATGTTTAAGCGTTAAGCCGTGAGTTGCCGCCTCTTCCCGGTTTCGTATACAGGATTCCTCGGCCTGCCGGGCAGAAACAGAGCAACATAACATATGATCGAATGTGTGGCACCCTATCTCATGACCTCTGGCGGCCATGTCGCGCACGTCTTGGGCCGATGCCAAAGGACCGCTATCACTCTCCGTTTCAAGAACGCCGAAGCACACATAAAACGTGCCGTGTGCATTGTGCCGCTCCAGAATTTCCGCCCCTTCGCGCGCGCCTTTGGGGAAGTCGTCAAAACAAAAACTGACCCGCCGCATATCGGGCGGTATATCAAGAAACGCATACGGGCGAGCGCGGGCGTGAGCGCGCTGCACTTTTCTCGATACTCTCTCCAGCAGACCGGGTGGTTGATAGTGCATAGGGAGCTTTATCCTTGCCAGATCGTTCCGGAATCCAAAAACGGCATAGCATCTCTCCGGCAACATGGTATATCAGGGCGAGCCGACTCATTACACGTCCGGGACTTAAAAAGCAAATGGAATTCAAAATGATCAAGCCGGCTAAAATATACGCGCAGGCGCTATGTTCCGGCCTACGCGAAGGCCGCTTCGGATTGCGCGGCCTGTCCCTGCTTGATCAGCTCTTCTTTTCAGCCGCGAATTTTATCCTGATGCTGACGCTGGCGCGCTATTACCCCAGCACGGATGTCGCCGGATACGGGATCGGCCTGTCTATCGCGCTGATCCTGCAAAGCGTACAACGCACACTCTATGTCGTGCAAAACGCGATCCTCCCGGCCCCTGTTTTCCGCAGGCGCAGCGCTGCCGTTATGGGGGAACATCTCCTTCTGTGGGGCGCCGTTATCAGCGCCGGTCTGCTCATATCCGTCACCGTTTTTCTTCTGTTTCCGTCGGCTTACGTCGCTGCGATTCTTGAGGCAGGCATTGCCTGCTGCCTGATTTATACGCAGCTCGACTTTGACAGGATGTGTCTTTTGAAACATGAAAAATATAAAGACCCGCTGATCGCCTCGGTCATTTTTTTCACCGTGAACGCACTGATCTTTCTCCTCGCACCCTACAAAACATTACCGTTTGGCACACTTATGAGCCTGATCGGGCTCTACGCTATTTTCAAAACAATCCGGCTCGTTTTTTTAACGGGGAGACCTGATTTCATCACAGGGCGCCGTCTCTTGCAGCGGGACATGCGCAAGCATCTGACAGCCTCGGCTCTGGGTGTTGCAGGCTTTTCAGGGTTCAGCCATATCCCCCTCTTTATTCTGGGCACGGTCGCCGCACCCATACATGCCGCAGCCTTCGTAGCGGTTCGCGCCCTTGTGCAACCTCTGGGCATCGTATTGCGCAGCCTCGACGTGATTGATAAAAATATTTTCGCAGCTTCAGGCGCGGGCAGCCCGGACTCCCTGAAAACCATGCTCCGAAAGCAGCTCTTTCTCTACGGCCTCTTTGCGGCAGGGGCCTGCGTGGGGATATTGCTTTTCGGGCAGCCCGTCATGGGATGGCTTTATGCGCATCTTTATGACGATTTTTACGGCGTCCTGCTGGGATGGGCCGCTATTTTTGCGATGATGGCGCTGACCTTTCCGCTTGAAACCGTGATCGTCAAGCAAGGACAACTTACCCTCTATAATCTCTGGCGGCTTGGCGCAGGAGCAACCGGGATTGCCCTTTCGATGATCCTTATCCCGCCGCTGGGCGCAAATGGCGCCATAGCCGCCTGCCTTGGCGGATGGTTGATCTCCGTTCTCTCGGCCTTTCTGCTTGTACGCGGCACATTTTCGGACCGCACAAAACCTTCCCGGAAGCAGGCTTAAGACTCACCTCTTTGCGGCAGGCTCTCCCTCGTCGGTAATCCTGCCCCAACGCTCCGTCATGATGCCGGTACGGACGATACGGCCCGGATTGCCAACGATCACGGAACCAGAAGGCACGTCCTTTGTCACGACCGTTGCCGCGCCGACAACGCAATGATCGCCGATCGTAACGCCGGGCATAATGAAGCTGCGGGCGCCGATCTGGCAGAACTTGCCTATAACCGTGTCGCATTCATGCATGTCCCGGATCGTATCATGCGCGAGAATGACGGCCTCGAACGATATGGCTGTCCCCTCACCAATATGGATTCCACGTGGATTTGTTCGATCCAGAAGCGCTTTGAGCGATATCAGCGTATCGGGATGGATGTCCATGCCCCAAAAACGGGTCAGCCACAGCCAGCGTGTCTTCATAAAAAACCCGCGGGAAACGGCTCTCAGCGCCGGTAGAAACCCGTAGCGCCTGACTTTTTTCAGGAAGGGCTCACGCTCTTCTTGATCTTGGTTTTCCAGCCCCATATACTCCCCTCCATTCACTCTCGCCGGGATTTCGGATTAGCCCTGTATACCGGCAGGCCTGTTGCTGAGTCGGATTAAAGATTACTGATACAGAAGATTACAAGGACTCATTTTATGATATGTTGTCAACCCAACGGCCTGCGGCTCACAATCGTCCTGCTGGCAACGATTTTTCTGTCCGCGTGCGCTGTGCCTCTAGGTGTATCCGAGAACGCGCCTTTGGATGTCACGGGCAGCCAGGCTTATCTCCTGAACCCTTCCGATAAGGTTAAAGTCTCTGTTTACGGTGAGGAAACGCTGGTTGGGGAGCTGCCTATCGACGAGCGCGGCATGATCGTCGTGCCTATGATCGGCGAGGTCAGGGCCGCAGGCCTTTCCAAGGCAGAGCTGCAAGAAGCCGTTACGGAAGCTTTCATTTCGAAAGGCTATCTGTCCAACCCGCTTGTGACAGTCGATATCGTCACGGGCCGCCCGTTCTTTATTATCGGCGAAGTGAACAAGCCGGGCCGTTACGAATATGAGCCGGAACTGGATGCCTTCAAGGCCGTAGCGATCGCGGGCGGCTATACGCCCCGCGCAGCCCGGAACAGAATTCTGATCGATCGCGGGTTCGGAGAGGATAAATTCCGCATGAACGCGCGGGAAAATACACCGATCCTTCCCGGCGATTCCATTACAGTCAGAGAGCGTATTTTTTAGGGGAAACGCCGCAGCTTTCCGTTCTATATCGATATGACGACTACAAAAAAATTTCAGCCTCTTGAGACGCTCTGGCGACGGCGCGGCCTTGTCGCAGGAGTGTTTATTCTGGCTTTTCTCGCAAGCCTGTCTATTTCCGCTCTGCCCGGCCCGTTTTACGAAGCGCGCGCGCTCTTTATAACCGCGCGTGACAATACGGTCTTTATGGAGGATTTGCGCCGGGCGAACGAGAGTATGGATATGAGCGCTCTTTTCGATAAATTCGATCTTTGGAATACGCCTGAATATAACACGGATATCCCCGACAGGGAGTTTTTAGTATCGGGCTGGTTCCAGAGGGCCCGGAAACTTGCCGAAAGCGACCTTTCCGAACAGGCCCGCAAAGCTCACGCTCTCCGGCAATTGCGGGGCAATATCCGTCTTGTTTTCATGCCGGGTGGAGAAAGAGCGGAAATCCGAGTTTTTTCCGGGAGAGCCCGGCAATCTTCCACAATGGCTAACCACATACAGGCCTTACTGCGAGCTGCACTTTCTGAAAAATATACATTCGTACCCTATATAGAAGACTTGAACAAACCGGGGCGTGTCCTTTATAAGGAGGCCACCATCTCCTGGACTCCCGTACGCCCGCCTTTTTTCGGGGCCTTATGTATCGCGGGGATCGTTCTGGGGTTGGTTGCCGGCATAATCAGCGCATTTTTCGCTGATTATTTATATATAAAGAGAAGAGCCTATGCCTTGTCCGGAGAATAAAAAATGGTTTTCAAACAGCACAGGCCGGTTTCCGGGCTTGCTGAGCGCGCTCTTGTTTCTGGCGGATGGCGCGGCACTTCTATTGTCTGCAAAAATAACAATTCCCTTAACCGTTTTTGCCCAGACCCATATTCTGCACAGGCCGCTCTATAACAGCCTGTCACCCGACGCGCTGTTGCACCGGAATATTTATCTCGTACTGGCCGGTCTTATTCTGCTGCTCCTTTGGAATGGCGGGCTGTATACGCGGCGCGTCCCATGGTGGAGTCAGGTGCGTCTGATTGGAAAAGCAGTCTTTTTTGCGCTCCTGCTGCACGGCTTTACGAATTTTGCCCTGAAATTTTATGAATCACGCCTTTTGATCCTGCTCATATGGGCCTGCGCGTTCGGGTTACTGCTTGTTTTCCGCCGGGCTGTCTTTATGCTCGCAACCCGTCTACACTGGGCGCGGCGCAAAAGCGTTATTATCAGCGACAATGCCACAGCAGCGGATTTAATGTACGCGCTCAGCGGCGACCCTTCCACCGGCTATGCGGTTGAAACGCTGCTCTTGCGCGACCCGGATTTTGAGTCCTTCGATCCGGACCGCCTCCCTCTACCTTGCCGAAACGTTTGTATTCTGGACGGGCGCGATGGGTGCAGTGTTTTCGTGCGTGAAAACCCGGACTATTTTTATATGATTTCCCCTGATCTTTTCCGCGGCAAGGCCCGTGACGAGCTGATTAAGGCGCTTGAAAAAGCAGGCGCGGGCTATGCGATCGTCCCGGCGACCGGCGGGATTAATATCTATGACATGGACCCGCATTATTTCTTCGGTCAAGATATCACCCTTCTGGAGGCCCGGACCGGCCGCCTCAATTCGCCGCATATCACGGCGCAAAAAGCCCTGAAACGTACGGCAGATATATTGATTGCCTCCGTTGCGATCATTGCGCTTCTTCCTGTTTTCATCGGCGTCGCGGCGGCGCTGAAAATACAGGGGCAAGGCGGTTCCGTTTTCTATGGAGGACACCGGATCGGACGGGGTGGCAAGCCTTTCCGCTGCTGGAAATTTCGTTCAATGGAGCCGGACTCCGATCATTTGCTCGAAGCGTATCTGGAGGCTAATCCCGACGAAAAAACAAACTGGGAAAAATACCGCAAGCTGAGGAACGATCCACGCATTACGACCCGCGCCGCAAGCCTGATCCGTAAAACCAGCATTGACGAGCTGCCGCAGCTTTGGAACGTTTTGACCGGCGATATGAGCCTTGTCGGACCACGCCCCATTCTAGAAGAGGAAATCCCTTATTTCGGCGAGTCTATTGATGATTATCTCTCCGTCCGGCCCGGTATCACAGGCCTATGGCAGGTCAGCGGGCGTAACGAAACAACGTTCGCGCAGCGCGTGATCTGGGACCGCTGGTATGTCCGGAACTGGTCTTTATGGGGAGACGCCGTTATCTTTATCAAAACGCCGCTGGTCCTGCTGAGCCGCAAGGGCGCAAACTAGAGTCAGGACCCTAAGCCCGGAATTCTTCTTCCCACGATACACTGCAAAAAACCGTGACCTTACAGATGAAAAATGTTACAGAACTGCCCATGAACGCCAAATCTGCATATAAGCCCGTCCGCAAGGCTGTTTTTCCGGTTGCCGGGATGGGGACCCGTTTTCTACCCGCGACCAAAGTCATGCCAAAGGAAATGCTGCCGCTGGTTGACCGGCCCTTAATCCAGCACGCCTTTGAGGAAGCGCGTGAAGCCGGGATTGAGGAGTTTATCTTTGTCACAGGCCGCTCCAAGGAAATGCTGGAAGAGCATTTCGACTACCAGCCGGAGCTGGAGCAAGCACTTGAGGCGCGCGGCAAGCATGACATGCTCCGCAAAGTGCGCACTTCCGAAATGCCGGAGGGCAAGCTGTATTTGACCCGGCAGGCACGCGCTCTGGGGCTGGGCCATGCTATATGGTGCGCCCGTAAACTGGTTGGAAATGAGCCGTTTGCAATTATGCTTCCCGACGATGTCGTGCTGTCGCGCCGGGGCTGCCTGTCCCAGATGGTCGAAGCCTATAACGAAACCGGCGGTAATCTTGTGGCCGTCATGGACGTGCCGCGTGCGGAAACGAATAAATACGGTATTCTTGATGTCGAAAAAGACGATGGGAAAATCGCCGTTATTAAGGGGCTGGTCGAAAAACCCGCACCGGAAGAAGCCCCCTCAACCCTGTCGATTATAGGCCGCTATATCCTCCAACCGGAGATTTTTGAAAAGCTGGCCGCCTTTGAGAAGGGTGCAGGCGGTGAAATCCAGCTTACGGACGCTATGGCCAAGCTGCTCGGTAGCCAGCCTTTCCACGGTCTACGCTTTGAAGGGCGGCGCTATGATTGCGGCAGCCGCCTCGGCTTTATAGAAGCCAATATCGCCTTCAGCATGCGCGATCCGGAGATCGGAGCGCAGGTTCAAAATATCGTCCGGCGCTTTGCCGACGAACTTGCCAATTCCGAAGAGGTCCCCCTTGAAGCCCGCCGGTAATCCAAACACAGCTCCTGCTTTTTCGCCTGCCGCCCGTCATTTCGACCCGGCTATTTTGCGGGAATACGATATTCGCGGACAGATTGGGAAAAATCTGGGCGAGGGGGACGCGTTTACCCTTGGGCTGGCCTTTGGCAGTTTTGTAAAGGATCGCGGCGGTGAGCGCTTTTGCGTAGGCTATGACGGTCGCCATAGCTCCCCCTCTTTGGCAGAGGCGCTGATTGAAGGGCTGAAAACAACCGGCGCGCAGGTTGAAAATATAGGGCTTGGTCCGACGCCGATGCTGTATTTCGCAGTCAAAGAGCGCGGCGCCGATGCCGGGATCATGGTCACAGGCTCCCATAACCCTGCGGATTATAACGGCTTTAAAATGGCGCTCTGTGACGGGCCGGTTTTCGGAGAGACCATACAAACTCTTGGCCGGATCGCCGCAGAAGGCACATTCGCACAAGGAGAAGGTCGGGTGGAGACGCTCGATATCCGCGCGCGCTATACCGAGCGCCTTCTGGCGGATTTAACAAATACACGCCCCTTGAAGATTGCCTGGGATGCAGGAAACGGCGCGGCCGGTGAAATTCTGGAGCGTTTAACGGCAAGCCTTCCCGGCGAGCATATCCTCCTCTACGAGGATATTGACGGGGCGTTCCCGAACCATCATCCAGACCCGACAGTCGATAAAAATCTGGATGATTTGATCCAGACCGTTCTGGCACAAGGCTGTGACCTTGGGATCGCCTTTGACGGCGACGGAGACCGGATCGGCGTTGTGGACGAAAAGGGCCATATCCTCCGCTGCGATACGCTGATGACAATTTATGCGCACGATGTCCTCAAAGATCATCCGGGCGCCCCCATTATCGGGGATGTCAAATGCTCACAGGTCATGTTCGACGAGATCGAACGGCTGGGCGGACAACCGGTTATGTGGAAGACGGGCCATTCACTCGTAAAGGCGAAAATGGCAGAGTTAAAGGCGCCGCTGGCCGGGGAACTCAGCGGGCATATTTTTTTCGCAGACCGCTATTACGGCTATGACGACGCGCTCTATTGCGCCGTACGGTTGATCAATGCACTTCAAGATAATAGCGGGACAGGTCTGTCGGCACTGACGGCTCATTTACCGGTTCTTTTCAACACGCCGGAAGTACGGGTCGAGGTCGAGGAAGAGAAAAAATTTGCCCTTGTGCCTCAGATTATTGAGCATTTACGCGCTCAAGACACGCCCGGTGTCATGCTGGACACGATCGACGGGGTCCGTGTCAAAACAGCGGATGGCTGGTGGCTGCTCCGCCCCTCAAACACTCAGAACGTATTGGTTGCCCGTGCAGAAAGCCGCAGCGCCGAAGGACTTGAGCGTCTGATCGATATGGCGTGCGCAGAGGTCACCCGTCTGGGTTACCGGATTGAATTTCCTTAGGATCAGGACTCGATGGGAACGCCCGGCTCTTCCTTCGCGGTGCGGATGGCCAGCGAAGATTTCACGGAAACGACGTTAGGCGCCGCCGTCAGCTTGTGTGTAAGGAAATCTTGATAAGCGTCCCAGTTCGCTGCGACGATCCGCAGCATGAAATCGACATCTCCGGCGAGCATATGGCACTCGCGGACCATGCCCCATTCCGCGACCTGCTTTTCAAATTTCGTCAGGTCTTTTTCCGCATGGCTTTCCAGCTTGACCATTGCGAAAACGGTCACGCCGAACCCCATAATCGCCGGGTCAATTTTTGCATGATAGCTACGAATATAGCCTGCCGTCTCCAGCGCCCGGACACGGCGCAGACAAGGCGGTGCGGAAATGCCGACATTCTTTGCAAGTTCGACATTCGTCATACGGCCATTTTGCTGGAGATCCCGCAAAATCTTCTTATCAATCTGATCGAGCTTGGAGCGGCGCATGAATGGGTGGCTCTATCCTTGAGTATTCAACCTAAAGAAACGATCCATACGGTATAAAGTCGGGGCCGTTTTCACGCAAGTTTTTTCGTGCAGAAACCAAAAAAATCTTTATGAATGGATCTTATGAGTCTGTCCGATACATCCCCCGCCGCCCCCTCATGCTGGATCATAACCGAAGGCATGGCCGGGACTGAAAATCAGTGTTTGGGCGTTGCCGAAGCGCTAGGGCTAACCCCGATCCTCAAACGCATAGCGCTGCGCCAGCCATGGAAAAGCCTTTCCCCGTGGCTGAACTATGAATGCGCCCACATCTTTATACCGGCGCTAGAGCCGCCATGGCCGGATCTTTTGATCGCCAGTGGCCGCAAAAGCATCGCAGCTTCACGCTATATCCGGAAAATGAGTGGTGGAAAGACCCTGACCGTCCAGATTCAGGACCCGCGCACAAATCCGGCGCAGTTCGACCTTGTGGCCGTACCTGCGCACGACCCGACACGTGGAGAAAATGTACTTGTTACAACGGCTTCACCGAACAGGGTCACACAGGCACGGCTTGAACGCGCCAAAACCGAGTTTCCGGATTTTGCGAACATTAAAGCGCCGCGCGTGGCCGTGCTGATCGGCGGCACCAGTAAAGCTTATAAAATGACGCGCCCCATCACGGAAAAACTGGCCGCGCAATTGCGGACCTTAAGCGCGCAAGCCGGGTTGATGATCACGGCGTCACGGCGGACAGGCGCGGAAAACGAGCGTATCTTGCAAGACGCGCTTGCGGGTACGGATGCATTCATCTGGGACGGCAGCGGTGACAACCCCTATTTCGGCTTTTTGGCCTGGGCGGATATTATTCTCGTTACAGCCGATAGCGCCTCCATGCTTTCGGAAGCGGCGACAACCGGAAAACCGGTCTATATGATTGAACTGGAAGGCGGCGCACCCCGGCTGAATGCACTTCACCGCAATC
Source organism: Alphaproteobacteria bacterium (assembly GCA_020442475.1). GTDB lineage: Bacteria > Pseudomonadota > Alphaproteobacteria > Micavibrionales > Micavibrionaceae > JAGRKA01. Next base: position 11,187 of record JAGRKA010000010.1, read on the forward strand.
TCATAGAGAAAAAAATCGTCCGGCCCTTTGAGGGCGTTCTTGAAAACTGGTCCTATGACGCTATAACAGATGCGCAGCATGTTGCAGATGCAATCAGAAAACGGCTTGAGGCCAGAGGAATTCGGGTATGAGTACGACAAAAACAAGGCATAGCAAAGTCCTGATCATAGGCTCCGGCCCCGCCGGTTATACAGCCGGGATCTATGCCGCACGCGCCGGGCTGGAACCGATCCTCGTCACGGGTATGCAGGCCGGTGGCCAGCTTACGATTACAACGGAAGTCGAGAATTACCCGGGTTTTGCGGATGTGATACAAGGGCCGTGGCTGATGGAACAAATGAAGGCGCAGGCTGAGCATGTAGGCACACAGATCGTCAGCGATTTCATTACCGAGGTCGATTTATCCGCCCGCCCCTTCACAGCGAAGGGCGATTCAGGAATCCTGTATAGCGGGGATACGCTGATCATCGCGACCGGCGCAACAGCCCGCTGGCTGGGCCTGCCTTCCGAAGAGACCTTTCAAGGCAAGGGCGTTTCGGCTTGCGCAACATGTGACGGGTTTTTCTACCGAGGCAAAGAAGTCGCCGTAATAGGCGGCGGGAATACGGCCGTCGAGGAAGCGCTCTTTTTGACGAATTTCTGTAGCAAAGTCACGCTGATCCATAGGCGGGACAGCTTGCGGGCGGAAAAAATCCTGCAAGAGCGTCTGCTGGAGCATGAAAAAATAGATGTACTCTGGGATACGGTTCTCGAAGAGATCACGGGTGATCAAACGGGCGTAACAGGTCTGCGCCTGAAAAACATGAAAACCGGAGAGGAGTCCGCGCTGCCTGTCCACGGCGTGTTTATCGCGATCGGACACGACCCGGCAACCAGTCTCTTCAAAGGGCAGCTTAAAACGGATGAAGCAGGCTACCTGATTACGGCGCCTGATTCTACGGCAACCTGTATTCCCGGTGTCTATGCAGCCGGGGATGTGACCGATCACGTCTACCGGCAAGCCGTCACGGCAGCAGGCATGGGCTGCATGGCCGCACTCGAAGCGGACAGATTTCTGAGTAAACAAAAAGGGACGGCAGACGCAGAGGCCGGAAACAGTAAAACATCGAAAACAGCGGCTTAACCCTATTATGGATTGGGACAAGCTGCGCATATTCCACGCCGTCGCGAAGGCTGAGAGCTTCACGGGTGCCGCGGATATTCTAAATATCAGCCAGTCCGCAATCTCCCGCCATATCCACGCGCTCGAGGAAAATCTCGGCGTAAAGCTCTTCCACCGCCATGCGCGCGGGCTGGTTCTAACCGAACAAGGTGAAATTCTTCAGGAAACCGCGCGGGAGATGGCCATCAAACTCTCACGGGTAGAAGAACGATTAATTGACACGCAGGAGGGCTCAGCGGGGCCTCTGGTTGTCACCGTTCCAGATTTTATCGGCTCAACATGGCTTGTCCCCAAGCTTAAAGAATTTCGCGACGCTCATCCCGATATTCGGCTAACCATCCTGTTCGAAGACCGCATTCTGGATCTAAGCCTGCGTGAGGCCGATATCGCCCTGCGGCTGCATACGCCGGAACAGGCCGATCTCGTCCGGCGGCACTTGAAGAGCATCCGATTCCATATTTGCGCCTCGCGGGATTATCTGGAAACGCACGGCTACCCGGAAACAGCGGCTGACCTCAAAAAACACGCTTTGATCGCATTCCCGGAAAATACCAGCCCGCCTTTCTCACATCCCAACTGGCTGCTGGAGGTTGCGAAAGTCGATTTCGGCAGAGAGCATAAGCTGCTTTTACTCAATTCCATGTATGCGATCTATCAGGCCATCCTCTCCGGCGAGGGAATCGCGGTCCTCCCCGATTATTTGATCCACAGACACGAGGAGATTGAAACTCTTTTGCCGGAACTGGAACGCCCACCCGTCGAGATGTGCTTCGTCTATGCGTCTGAACGCCGGAATTCAAAAAAAATTGCTCTTTTCCGGGATTTTTTGGTAGAAACCCTGAAGCAGGGCGATTTTTAAAATTTTCATTCAATTTGCGAGTCTCAAAAGCATACAATATATCTTTAAGTATGTTTTTTATGCATAGCTGGTCTTCGATATTGTCTATAGAGATTAAACCCTCTCAGCCGTTATATTACCCCCTATCAGCGCTGATGCGTTGATAAGGGCCGCATGCCGGTCCTTGCGTCTTCCCCAGACGTGAAACCTCCCTGTTTGACTCGCCGGACCTTGCCCTTGTGGCTGGTCCGGTTTTTTTTGTATATTCGGGACTTTCCTCCGTTTAGGATGAATAATCTGTATTAAGTTATATCCTCCAGAGTCAGACTTCATTGATCATGTCCCGTTCGAAAAAAACAACCATCACGCTTTTTAACTATGGGGGCGGGATGCGTGGCCTCGTTCCCGCGCATTTCATGGCCCGGATAGAAGAGGTCACAGGCCTGCGCATGACCGATATGGTCGATATATTCGCCGGGCCTTCGACGGGCTCAATCCTGAACGCGGCGCTGAATGTCCCCCACCCGGACGACCCTTCGCGGCCCCGCTTCCGGGCGCGGCATATGATCCGCTTTTACGAGCGCGAAGGTGCGAATATTTTTCCCTCCGACCGGTTCCGCGACTTCCGGGCTCTCATTCATGATTTCAACAATAGAACCATGAAAATCGGCCAGCTCAACAAGCTTTTCCGGCACGGCCATTACGATACCGCGAATTTAAGGCGTTCTCTGGATGCTTTGTACGGCAAAGCCCGCCTCGGCGATTCGCTGAAAAGCCTCATTATCCCGGTCTATAATCTGGATGGGGAACAGCTTATCCCCGTCGAAGAAGCCGGGGAGACAGACGAGGCTCCAGTCCACACACAGAATAACTTTATCGACGAGGGCGGACACGCCGTCTGGCTGAAACATATTCGTGCCCCTTTGCAAGGGGGAGCGGCCCCGGACGTATCACTGTTCGACGCGGTTCTGGCAAGCACGGCGGCCCCGACCTATTTCCCCTGCCACCATTTCGAGGTGTCTTATCCCGATAGCCGCGGCAAACGGCAATATTCGGGTATTGACGGCTCGATTTTCGACAATCCGTGCATCAGCTATCACGGGGCGGTACGCAGGCATATTCCGGAGGATCACGAGCCGGTCATGATCGTACTGGGAACAGGCCACAGACTACGGAGTTTCAAAAAGGATGAGTGGAACCGTTTCGGCGGGTTGGGCGTCGTCGATCCGGTCAACGACCTGCCCTTGATCAATATTTTATTCCACGCCTCCGAAACGGCCCTGATGGAAGGGTTCGGGGAAGAGCTTGGCGACAATCTATACGTCTTCAACAAATCGCTGGTGGGGAACACGGACCCCTACAAGACGCCGGGCGCGCAGATCGACGATGCCAGTCCCGATAATTTGAAAAAGCTCAAATATTTCTTTGAAGAAATGTTTGAAGAGAACAAGGACCGGTTTGACGATATTTGCCATTTACTTGTTACGAACCGGGACCGCAAAGAGGCCGATAAATCTCCAAAACGAAGCTTCTTTTCGTTTTTCAGTGGCCGGAGCGGCAAAGCATAAAGAATGCTAAGCCGCGGAGGCGATGCCCTTATCCTGAAGCAAAGCCTGAAGCTCGCCGCTTTCATACATTTCACGGATGATATCGCACCCGCCGACAAACTCACCTTTCACATAGAGCTGCGGGATTGTCGGCCAGTTTGTAAAGTCCTTGATCCCCTGACGCAGCTCACTATCTTCGAGAACATTAATATCCTTGAACGGTACGCCAAGCTGAGAGAGAACCTGTACAACGAGAGAGGAAAAACCGCATTGAGGAAAAGCCGCCTGCCCCTTCATGAACAGCACGACATCGTGGTTATCGATTTCTTTTTGGATACGGTCAAACATAACGTTTTGCATGATTTTAAGTCCTTCTGTTTTACTGATTTTCCGGCAGTGAAGTCTGGATCGCCAGAGCGTGCAGCGCATCACCCATTTTGCCGCGCAGCGCGGCATAGACCATCTGATGCTGCTGGACCCGGGTTTTACCTGCGAAAGAGGGAGAGGCGACATAGGCAGCATAATGGTCACCATCACCACGCAAATCTTCTATACGGACCTGCGCGTCCGGAAGGGCGTCGAGAATCAGGGTTTCAATCTCTTTAGCATCCATGCCCATCGTTGCGGCCCTTTCCCTGTTTAAGATCCTTTTTCCATGATCTGTTTTTTCGCTTCGGCCAAAGCCTTGTCTAGCTCGATATGGAGCATATGATCAGAGATTTCCAACCCCTTCCCGTTAATATCGCCTCTGACTTTGCGTAAAACATCGTCAAAACCCGGCTCTTCGAGGTTGCTCTCAACGACTTCCAACGCGTAAGCCGAAGCCTCTGCGCCTGACAGGCCAAGCCTTTCAGCAACCCACAAGCCGAAAAGCTTGGAGCAGCGGGCCTCGACATCAAAGCCGATTTTTTCATCGTGAGCATATTTGCGTTCAAAAGCATCTTTGCGGTCGTCAAAGGCTGTCATTCCTGATGTATCCTCCACTCATGGAACAGTTGCGTCATGAAATAATCAAACTGGTTTGTATCACCGGGCGTGTTTAAAATCCATTGTTATATACACGAAAATATGGAATAAACGGCACCTGTTTCAAGTGCAATGCGAAAGGAATATGGCGATGGCAAGGCGCAGGGTGATCTACGAAGGCAAGGCGAAGATCCTGTATGAAGGGCCGGAGCCGGGAACCGTTATCCAGTATTTCAAGGACGACGCAACCGCGTTTAACGCCGAAAAGCATGACGTGATCGCCGGAAAAGGGGTTTTGAACAACCGGATTTCCGCACATCTGATGACAAAGATCGAATCGATCGGTATCCCGACCCATTTTATCCGCTCGGTCAATATGCGCGAGCAGCTTGTGCGAGAAGTCGAGATTATCCCGATCGAGCTGGTTGTGCGCAATATCGCCGCCGGATCACTCTGCAAGCGGTTAGGGCTAACCGAAGGGACGGTGTTAAACCGTCCGTTGGTCGAGTTTTACTACAAAAAGGACGAGCTCGGCGATCCGCTGGTCAGCGACGAGCATATTTTTACATTCGGCTGGGCCGATCCTTATGAGCTGGAAGAGATGGTGTCTATGGCCTGGCGGGTCAATGACTATCTGAACGGGCTGTTCGCCGGGATCGGCTTGCAACTTGTCGATTTCAAGCTTGAGTTCGGGCGCCTGTGGGGCGAAAACGGCGAGCTTTACATCATTCTGGCTGATGAAATGTCACCGGATAATTGCCGTTTGTGGGATTCGAAGACGGGCGAAAAAATGGATAAGGACCGTTTCCGCTTTGATCTGGGGAATTTAATCGAGGGCTATCAATATATCGCCCGGCGGCTGGGCCTCATCCCCGAAGAAGGGATCGTTCAAGGCGGGAATATCGACGAAAAACTGGCCGAAAAACTGGAGCTGATCGAAAACGAGCTGGCCCAGAAACGCAAGCTGCGCGGGGTAAACAAACCCAAACCGGGTAAGGTTTAGGGCGCGGAAGGCGTAAAGCTGACCGGTCAAAAATCCGTCACCCGCGAGCGACCAACGGGAGCGCGGCAATCCAGAATCATTTTATAGTCGTTCCATTTTAGTTTCCGACATCGTCACTCGCCGCTACCGTAGGTCTTCTACGCCTACGTTCCTGGTTCCTTGTCGAAAAATTATCTGAAGCCCCTATATAGGGGGTCGGCTATATCTTAAAATCAGAAGCCAAAAGCCCCCGCTTTCGCGGGGGCGGCAGAATCACTTTTAAACAGAAATCCTAGCCGGTCAAAGCGCGGCGGACGATATCAACATCCTGTGCGATCTGGGCGTCTTCTTCCATCAGCTCTTCGATCTTGCGCACGGCATGCATCACAGTCGTGTGATCACGCCCGCCGAATTTGCGGCCGATCTCAGGCAAAGACCGTGCCGTGAGCTGTTTAGCGAGGTACATGGCAACCTGACGAGGCCGCGCAACGTTACGCGCCCGGCGGGCCGAATGCATGTCCGTGATCCGCAGATTATAATGCTCAGCCACTTTACGCTGGATTTCATCGATTGTGATTCGGCGATCATGCGCCCGCAAGAGGTCCTGAAGGACATCCTGCGTACTTTCCAGCGTGATCACCTGACGGGATACATCGGCATGAGCGACAATCCGGTTCAGCGCGCCTTCAAGCTCGCGCACATTGCTTGTGACCTTCAGGGCAAGGAATTCCAGAACGCTGTCCGGCACTTCTGCACCGAGCTGCGCCCGTTTGGTCTGGAGAATCCCCAGACGCAGGTCATAAGTCGTTGGGTGAATATCGGCCACAAGCCCCCAAGCCAGCCGCGAACGCAGTCGCTCATCCAGCCCGGCCAGATCGCCCGGCGCCTTGTCGGCGGAGATCACGATCTGCTTATTCTGGTCAACCAGCGCGTTAAATGTATGGAAAAACTCTTCCTGTGTTGATTCCTTACCGGAGATAAACTGGATGTCGTCGATCATCAGAACATCGACGGAGCGGAACTGCTCCTTGAAATTCATCGTACTGTCAGAGCGAATCGCGCGAACGAACTGGTACATGAATTTCTCGGCGGAAAGATACATCACCGTCTTTTCGGGCCAATGCTCTTCAATTGCATGGGCAATGGCGTGCATCAGGTGCGTTTTGCCAAGGCCAACACCGCCATAGATAAAGAGCGGGTTAAACGGCACGCTCATGCTTTCAACAACCCGGCGGGCCGCCGCATGCGCCAGCGCATTCGGTTTCCCAACGACGAAAGTTTCAAATTTGAAGCGCTCATCCAGCGGTGAAGAGATTTCGGCAATCTCGCTTTTGCGGTTTTCGTTCGCCTTTGTCAGCGTCTTAACCGCTGCCGTATCCGGCTCTTCATCGACGATCGCGTTTTGGATCACGACGATCTGGAGCTTTTTAATCTCCGGGTTAGCCTCGCTGCACATCACCAGAATACGGTCGGCATAGTGTGTTTGGATCCAGTCGCGCATAAAACGGGTGGGAACGGAAATTTCCATTGTGCCGTGATAAAATGCTTGAAGCGTCAGGGGCTTAAGCCAGCTCCGGAAAATGGCTTCCCCGAATTCCTGGCGCATATCGCTGTGAACCTTTTCCCACAAACTTAGAATTTCAGGTGTAGGCTCTAAAGAGGCTTCCTGATATTCAGCGTTTCCGCGGATAAGAGCGACTGATTTTCCCCCGATATCTGACATTGACGTTTTTCTCCACGCGTTAAATGTTGAACTTTTTCTTTTTACTCTTGTTTTGTTTGCCGGGGCGCTCTGGTTTCTTCCCTGATGGGAAGGTGTAAGAAAGGGTTTCCGCACACGCACCGTGTCCGGATGTCTTCCATATACCAATCTGCTAAATCCCGTAAGGTCTTAGCCCGGGCCGGATAAAAACGGGTTTCTTCCGCTCTTTGTCCGGGGTGCCGGGCGGCTCCCCCAAAAAGGCCGAAAATCGACCAAAAACCAAAACTATGGCTGTGAATACGCGCCATTGCTTTAGCAAGACAAACGCATAAATCTCAATCAGATTTTCGCTCGTAACTGGAGTCGAGACTACACCATAAATTTACGCCGGTGCAATAAGAACAAAAACAAAACATACAAAAAAGAAACAATCGGACCCAACTCTCAAAGGCCCACGGCAAAAGCCCGGAAGGCAAATTTCCGGGGGTCTTAGACCTATAACGAAGAGGGAAGAGCCGGGGAGTCGTCCGATGCAGCCAAGCCGCTTCAGACGCTCATGAGCCCTTAAGCGGCGTTTTTTAGCGCCTTGATTCTGGCCGACAAGCGGGACACTTTCCGCCCGGCTGTATTTTTATGCAACAGCCCCTTGGCAACGCCGCGGCTGATTTCAGGCTGAGCGGCCTTCAGAGCGACTTCCGCATCGGAAGCGTTCCCTGCGCCGATCGCAAGCTCGACCTTTTTAATGAAGGTCCGGATACGGCTGACACGGGCGCCGTTAATATCTGCACGCCGTGCATTGCGGCGAATACGTTTTTTCGATGATGCATGGTTAGCCATGACTAAAAACCTTTTTCTACGTCTTGAATTTTCGTTTTTTCCACATCTCTCTTGAGAGATCGCAGAGTATTAACCGCAATAGCGCTTACTTGTCAAGAAATAGATGAATTAATGATTCGGTGCTAAAGGCCGGACGGCGATCGTTAAAAACCGATGGCCGTCATGCGCCTCAACTTCAAGCATAACACTTTCGCCCCCCCGGACAAAGCGCTCTCCCTGTACGCCGCTATCTTTCGGCGCAGGCACCCAGCCCAGCTGCGGGAGCGTCTCCTTGTAAAAGGTGAGCACATCCGCGGGTGCCAAAGCCTCATCCTCCAAAGCCGCTGCGGCATCGATAATCCGCCCCGCCGGCTTTTCAAAGATCACAGTCTGGTCCGGCAATTCCTCAAGCCCCTGCATCAGCGGCATATCAGGGATCGTCTGAAAAAAGACAGCAACATCGCCGCCCGATGGCCGAGCGTCCTGCGCAAAGGCGAAACCCGGTGCAAAACCGGCCATTAAGAGAAAAACCGCAAATACTCTAAGCATGAATAATCCGCCTTTCTTCACCGGGATCAGCCTTATCATACAATGAAAAAAAGTGCAGAAAAGAAAAAAGCCGGTTGCGAGATACTCAAAGTGCAACCGGCTTGTAAGTTACGTGTGTGGGGATTCCAAAAGGCATAAATTCCGGAGAGACGCCCGGGACGCTTACGCGCCCTGCTACAAAACCTAATAATTTATGCGCTTTCGTGCATCTTCCATATCTCACCCCTGAAAGACTGTCAATAAAAAAGTTATAAAAAATACATAAAAAGAAAAAAAATATGCTTTTTGCAACTTTTCCATATCCTTTTTTATATAGACAAAAGTTTGAAATAGGTTTATACGGAGGCAACCTTCAGAAAAATGTGGGGTAGCAGCATGCCGACCATCGAACAAATACGCGCCGCACGGGCGCTTCTGGACTGGAGTCAGAACGACCTGGCCGAAGAAGCCGGCCTGTCGCAGACGGGAATCGCGCGCATCGAAAACGGCACGAACAAACCCAACAGCTCGACCCTCGCGAAAATTGAAGCGGCCTTCGACCGGGCGGACGTGGAGTTTATCGGGAAATCGGGGGTTAATAAACGGATAAGCGATATCTGGGTCCTTCGCGGCAAGGAGGGCTTTAAAACTTTTATCTACGATGTTTATACGACAGCGCAGAAAAAAGAGGATGCTCAAATCTGCGTATCGAATGTGGACGAACGGAATTTTGATAAATGGCAGGGGCCCTATCGTGAAGACTATCTATCAAAAATGGAAAACCTTCACAAAGAAAAGCCGTTTACATTTAGAATCCTTGTTAAAGAAGGAGATGAACACCACGTTGCAAAATATGCGGCGTACAGATCATTAAAAGAAGAAAATTTTGGTCACGTTCCGTTTTATGTGTACGGAACCAAAACAGCGATTATCCTTTTTGAAGAGGATGACGTAGTTCTCCATATTATTGACAATGAAAGCATTGCAGATGCTCAGCGTGCAGCCTTTAACATTGCCTGGACCTACGCAAAGCGTTAAGTCTCAGGACGACCCTCACGGGGTTAATAAAGCTCTCTTCAAAAAGCATGTTATTGAGCTTTTTGGGGGCTTAAGGGGCGGCCATATGGAACGCTGGGTCTATATGGATTTAAAGCGCGGTGGCGAATTACATAGCGGTAGCGAACTCTGGAATGCTTTTGTAACAGCGGGGATGGAAGGTAGGAATAACTACTCTTTACCTAGGCAGGAAGCAAGCCTCATTCAAAGCGCAAACACTATTAAGACGTTATCAGATTTGTTTGGTAAATGCTCTGTTATCACAGATTTTGGTTCCGGTGGCGCTTTTGCCGTTAAAGAAAAGGCTATGCCCATTGTGAAAGGGCTACCTAATATCAAAATCTACTCACCATTAGATCTTTCAAAGATGATGCTTTTCGATCAAGCGGCAAAAGCTGCCAATGACGACCTTAAAGGCTTTTCCAGAGAAATATCTGTGCAACCCTATCACGCAGATTTCTCAACTATGAGAATGCAGGATAGCGGCGATCCTATAAGGTTGCCGGGTAACCAATCCTGTCGCAGGCTGGGTCTCTTCTTCGGATCAACGGTAACAAACCAGGAAATGGATATCGGAGCTGAGTTCCCGCGAGGTGAAATCGTCGCGGAAATTGCAAAGCTGGGTGATATTCTCAATAATGGAAGCAGGACAGGCCCCCTTCAAGCCCAACATGGTCTTGTCATCGGTTACGATTCCAATTTGGATCCACAGAGTGCTTCGACCATATATGATGATGTCGGGGATGTTAAAATATGGGCCCCCCTAATTACAGGCGTTATGTTTGATATTAAAAATGTACTGGACCCGCAGCCCTTTAAGAAAAATAATGGCGGTTTCGATCCCCAAGGTTGGCATCATGAAAAAGTCGTGGAACAGGGGCCGCCTCTCTATCCGGAAAAACCAGATGGGCCTCCACAATTTATTGTTGTTCACCAATGCGTAGTCGCAGATAAAGATCAGGATTTTAAGCTGGTTAGCGAGCACGGAGAGATCCGGCGCTTTGATATCAAAGAAGGTCAAAAATTTGTTATCAAAAATAACTTTAAATTTCACCCTGATTTCTTACGGCAATTAACACGTGAGGCAAGGTTTAATCCTCTGAATCCAATTCGCCAAGAGGGCAATAGCATGATTTTGCAACCTCTGGAAGTCAGTCATTAACCGCCAATACCCCTCACTCCCCTCCATGGATCTGATCCAGATCGGAGAAGCGGGTCACGTTCGGGTCGAAATGCATTCTGACTGTGCCGATAGGGCCGTGGCGCTGCTTGGCGACGATGCATTCCCCGACATTATGGGCGCGTTCCATACTTTCCTGCCATTTCAGATGCTTGTCGGTGCCCGGCTCCGGCTCGGTGCGGGAGAGGTAATATTCCTCCCGGTAGACGAACATCACCACGTCCGCATCCTGCTCGATCGAGCCTGATTCGCGCAAATCGGAGAGGAGCGGGCGCTTATCTTCGCGTTGCTCCACCGCGCGGGAAAGCTGTGAGAGCGCGATCACCGGGATTTCCAGCTCTTTCGCAATGGCCTTGAGCCCGCGCGTAATTTCCGAGATTTCCAGCACGCGGTTTTCGCTGGATTGGCGTGAGCCGCTCCCCCGCAAAAGCTGGAGATAATCCACCACCAGCATATCCAGCCCGTGCTGGCGCTTGAGCCGCCGCGCCCGTGTGCGCACCGCGCCGATTGTCAAAGACGGCGTATCGTCAATATAAAGCGGCACCTGACTCATGCGCTGGGAGGCCTCCACAAAGGCGCGGAAATCATCCTGCCGGATATTTCCCTTACGGATGGCATCGCCTGAAATCCCCGACTGGTCGGAGAGAATCCGCGTCGCAAGCTGGTCGGATGACATCTCCAGCGAGAAGAACGCCACGCGCCCGCCTTCCTCACCGCCAGTTTCTGCGAATCGTTTGGCTGCGTTAAAGGCCCAGTTCACCGCCAGCGCGGTTTTCCCCATGGAAGGCCGTCCCGCAAGAATGAGGAGGTCTGATTTCTGGAAACCGCCCAGCTTTGTATCCACGTCACGCAGACCCGACGTTACGCCGGTTACGTTCCCATCCGTCTTATAGGCCTTTTCCGCCAGTTCGATGGCCGTCAGGACCGAATCGCGCAGCGTCACAAACCCGCCCTTGATCTCCCCGCTTTCGGCCAGATCGAAGAGCTTCCCTTCCGCGCGCTCAATCGTCTCGTTCGCGCCCGAATCGAGCCTGTGTTCGAACGATTCGTTGACGATATCCTCGCCCAGCGTAATCAGCTCCCGCCGCAGATGCAGCTCATAGATCGTACGGGCGTAATCGGCAACGTTAATGACACTCACGACATTCGCCGCCAAATCGGCGAGATAGGCCGCGCCACCCACCTCCGTCAGATCCTCGTCCTTTTCGAAATAGTTTTTCAACGTCACCGGGGAGGCTGTTTGGCCGCGCTCGATCAGGATCTGGATCGAGTCGTAAATCCGCTGATGCGCAGGCATGAAAAAATGATGCGCACGCAGGAAATCGCCCGCTTTCTCGACGGAGCGGTTATCCACGAGGAGCGCACCGAGCAAGCCTTGCTCGGCATCCAGATTATGCGGAAGAATTCGGTATGCGGGCGCTCTATCGTCGTCGAGAGGCCCTGCGAAGGCTATCGTCTGTGTCATTTTAGGAACCTAGCAGGCCGGGTACTGGCCCGCTAGTCCCTTTCGTCTTTTAACGCTGTGAATTGCGGGGATAGAGGTTTTTCACGCCTGAAATCAGGACTCGTTTTCGCCGGTCGAGCCGCTATTACCACCCTGATAACCACGGCGTCCCTGTTGTTGCGTCCGGATTACGCCACCGCCGCCTGAGCCACCAAGCCCCAAACCGGGGACGTTCCCCGGCGTCATGCGCGGCGCGACCTCCATAGCGTGGCGGCGGGCCAGATGCGGCGCAAATTGGAGCTGCGAGGGTACCGCATCACCCAGAACGCAGCCCATTGCGTCCTCATCACCAAGATCCTCCCGGTGAACGGGCTGCCCGGCGACGCAGGCCTTAACGAAATAACCAAACGCCTGAAGCGGATTCTTGGGCTGAGGGATCGTTCCAAACACTTCCAGCCGGTACGGATCATCCAGAAACATAAAGGGAATCTGATAGGCCTGTGCGATTTGGCCGTCTTTGACAGCGCCGATATGAATTTGCGGGCACATATCAAAAACCGCATGAAATTCGCTTTCAATCGGGATATTCAGCTCCATATAGTCCATATCGCTAAATTCCAGCGTCAAAGCCCCGCTGACCGAGTCGAAAACGACCCCTGAGGCCTTTTTAACCAGATTGTCGCTGCAAATCAGGCCGGTTTCACCCGAAGCGGTCAGAAGCAAATCAATATTCATGGCGTATACACCTTTTACTCTTGTGTATATATATTCTACCAGATGAGTCCTTATTAAAGAAACTTCGTTATGTGCGGTCTTGCAGGATTTTACAGTTTTACCCCTTCGCGTAGCCGTGCCGCGCTACATCTGCTTGGCCGGAATATGGCGGAAACACTTATGCACCGGGGGCCGGACAGCGGCGATGTCTGGCAGGACCCGGACGCGCCCCTTGTGCTTGCACACCGGCGGCTGGCCATTTTGGACCTCTCGCCCGAAGGCGCGCAGCCCATGCTTTCCCCTTCCGGGCGCTATGTGATCGTCTATAACGGCGAAATTTACAACACACCGGCGCTGCAAAAAGAGCTGCGAGAAGAGGGATACGTCTTTCGGGGGCGCAGTGATACGGAAGTGTTGCTAGCTCTGATCGAGCGCCGTGGCCTGAACCGCGCCTTACAGTCTATAAACGGCCAGTTTGCTTTCGCCCTGTGGGACCGGCAAGAGCGCAAGCTGCACCTGGTCCGCGACCGGCTGGGCAAAAAGCCGCTTTATGCCGGATGGGCGGGCAGCAGCCTCGTTTTTGCCTCCGAGCTTAAAGCCCTGCGCGCCCACCCGGATTTCAAGCCCCGCCTTAACAAGGCCGCACTGGCCGCTTTTCTCCGCTCGGCCTGCGTGCCTGCGCCTTATTGTATCTATGGGGGCGTGCTCAGCCTGCCCGCCGGGCATAGGCTGAGCCTCGATTTTTCTTCCGGCTCCAGTTCCGGCGCACTTGAACCAAATGCCGATTTGAATGCACTTGCCGTACCTTACTGGAATCACCTAAGCGTGCTGGACGATGCGCGTGCGCATATGGACGGGCGCAGCGAAATGGAAATCATGGAAGATTTCGGAGCGCTCCTGCAACGCTGTACGGCGGAGCGGCTGATGTCCGACGTGCCTGTGGGCGCGTTTCTCTCCGGCGGGATCGACAGCTCTCTTGTCGTCGCGCTCATGCAGGAAGCGTCAAACCGCCCGGTAAAAACCTACACGATCGGGTTCCAAGAGGACGATTTCAACGAAGCCGCCCACGCCGCAAAAATCGCGGCACATCTGGGAACTGATCATCATGAGATGATGGTGGAGGGCCGTGATGCACTCGCACTGATCCCGCGCCTGCCGGAGATTTACGACGAGCCATTTGCCGATATATCAGCCATTCCGACCTGTATCGTTTCAAAATTCGCGCGGGAAAGCGTGACCGTTGCCCTCTCCGGTGATGGGGGCGACGAGATGCTGGGCGGCTATACGCGCTATTTGGCCGGTCCGCGCCTGTGGCGAAATATGAAACACCTCCCCCGTCCGGCGCGCAAAGCACTCTCCCATATACTTGCAGCCATACCGTCCGAACGCTGGGATAAAATCGGCAAGGGCAGACTGCAATTCGGCACGGCGATGCATAAGGCGGCCTCCATCCTGCCTTGTACCTCAGAGGAAGAAATTTACCGCCGCCTGACAAGCCAATGGGATACACCGCCGGTTCTCTATGGTGAGGACGCACTGCCTCTGACCGCCCTGCCGGAATGGAAGGCACCGCAAGGGCTAAGTTTTGCAGAAAAGATGATGTATTGGGACACGCTATCCTATTTGCCGAATGATATTCTGGCCAAAACGGACAGGGCCAGCATGGCTTTTTCGCTCGAAGTGCGCTCCCCCTTGCTCGACAGACGTATTTATGATTTTGCATGGTCCTTGCCGCTTTCCTATAAAATCCGGGGCGGGCAAGGCAAATATCTTTTACGTCAATCATTAAAACGATACGTTCCGGATCATTTATTTGAGCGCCCGAAACAAGGTTTTTCAATCCCGATCAGCGACTGGCTACGCGGCCCCTTGAGGGACTGGGCCGAAACGCTTTTGGACGCACGCTGCCTTGAAAAGCAAGGGTTTTTGGATGCGCCGCTTATCCGCAGGACATGGGAAGCGCATTTATCCGGACAGGGCAACCATGCAGCCGGACTGTGGAATGTTCTGATGTTTCAAGCCTGGTACGAACACTGGATGACAAAGGGATAGAACCTGCCTGATTTTGATTCAAAAAATCGTCATTGCGAGCGACCAACGGGAGCGCGGCAATCCAGTGGTTGCTGGATTGCTTCGTCGCATTTGCTCCTCGCAATGACGGTATTTGTACTTATCTGATGTCAGCTTGCGGCTCTCGCTGCTCTTTGTTCCTATGCGCGCAGCGATTCGATAAAGAGCCTGTGCATCGGAGAGGGTGTATCAAAGCTCAGTTCCGGGTGGAAGGCGCTGGCCATGTTCCGCCCGTGCCGGATCCAGACGGGGCCGGTTTCATTTTTAGCCAGCACCTCGACATTTGCCGCTATGTCCGTAAAGACCGGGGCGCGGATGAAGGAGACTTCGCAGCCCTCTATCTCCGTTTTATAACTGTCAAGCTGGCGGCCATAGCCGTTACGCTGCACGGTTATCGGCAAAATACCGAATGATTTCTGGGCCGGGTTTTCGACCTTTTCCGCCAGCAGGATCGAGCCTGCACAAATACCCCAGACGGGTTTAGCCCTGAAATTGCGCTCCAGAGATTTCCACAGACCGAAATTATCAATCAGTTTGAGCATGGTCGTGCTCTCCCCGCCGGGAAGAATAAAAGCGTCCACTTCATCAAACTGCGCCGCGGTTTTAACGGTTTTGAACACGCCGCCTGCCGCCTCGATATGCGGCCCGTGCCGGTCAACGCAGCCCTGAAGCGCCAAGACGCCGATAACGGGTTTGGATAAGCTCATAATGATATAAAACCGGCCCTATGAATAAACGCAGAAAGAATCGTCTGTCTCCTACGGCTCCAATATGACGGTATAGAACACGTCATAATTCGCGCCGTCCATTTGCGCCGGGAAATACTGGCCGAACGCGCCGTACTGGCCCGGCCAGCCCGCGGGCATATTGGGTTGGGGTGGAATAAGATTGGCCGTATAATGCGGGTCTGTAAAGCCCAGCAAATCATCCGAATCCAGCATCATCAGCTTGCCGATAAAGCCGATCAGCACACTGGCAATCCCGCCAGCTGCGGCTGAGGCCCCGTTTGTCGTGGGTGCCAGCGCCAGACCGGCGGCGGAAACGGCATCCTGCATGCGTTTGATGTCGTCTTCTTCAATATCTTCGGACGCATCCTGATCCATGAGCCAGACACCCACGGCCAGCGGCCCGTACCCGATCTGAACGTTGATAATTTCCTTATTGGGCTCCCACTTGTCCCCGTTATTCATTTCCTTGGTCGGGGCCTTCAGGGTCGGCTGACCGCCGGAGGGGTTTGGGATGCTGGTCAACGCGGGCAAGCGTACAATTGTCGCCTTTTTGGGATTGGACAAATCATTAATGTCCTGTGCCGAGGCCGCAATGAGATAAATCTCATCCGCCCCCAGATTGTCTTCTGTGGTGTGACAAACAACTTTATTGATGACAACTCTTAATCGGGGCATGACAACCTCCCTTTTCGGCTGGACAACGAAATCACTTTATACGTTTTTACCAGCCGTATCCGGGAAAGGCAATGTCTGCCTACCAGCCCCGATTGGCCATGCGCATATTGTCTTCGATATCAGCAATCTCGATCCCGGTCATGGCGCTGCCGAGGCCTTTAGAGGCTTCCAGCACCATTTTCGGATCGTCGTAATGCGCGGTCGCCTTAACGATCGCTCTTGCGAAAGCTGCCGGATCATCGGACTTGAAGATACCGGAACCGACAAAGACGGTCTCCGCACCAAGCTGCATACAAAGCGCCGCATCCGCAGGGGTTGCTACGCCACCGGCCGCAAAATTCGGGACGGGCAAGCGGCCCTCTTCCTTGACAATGCGCAACAGCTCAAACGGTGCACCAAGATCTTTAGCTTCGGTCATCAGCTCATCGTCTTCGAGATGACATACGCGCTTAATATCCTGATTGATTTCGCGTAAATGGCGAACGGCTTCAACGATATTGCCCGTACCCGGCTCACCCTTGGTCCGGATCAGAGCCGCGCCCTCGCCGATCCGGCGCAGAGCCTCGGCAAGACAGGTCGCACCACATACGAAGGGTACTTTGAAATTTTGCTTATTAATGTGGTAATCCTCATCCGCCGGGGTGAGGACTTCGCTTTCATCGATAAAGTCCACACCGATCGCTTCGAGAATCTGTGCCTCGGCAAAATGGCCGATCCGGCACTTGGCCATCACGGGGATAGACACCGAATTCATAATCTCTTGCACCAGCTCGGGCGGGCTCATGCGGGCAACACCGCCGGCGGCGCGGATATCGGAAGGCACGCGCTCCAGAGCCATCACGGCGACCGCGCCCGCATCCTCAGCCACTTTGGCTTGATCGGCTGTGACCACATCCATAATAACCCCGCCTTTGAGCATCTCTGCCAGACCGGTTTTAATCGTAATCGTTTTGCCTGTGTTCCGGCTCATATTCTGTATATCCTTCTCTTTTCCATACGGCGCTGCATAAAGCGCGTTATTTATGCATATTTAAGCCGGAAAAGCAAAGAGTCCAGAGCGGAATTTTCATGCTGTCGTTTTAGGGCGATCTTGTTATACTTTCCGGGCACGTCATGCCAAAAACCGCCGAAGGAGCCTTTACCCATGCCTATTGAAAAAGTCGCCGTTATCGGGTCCGGAGTCATGGGCAGCGGGATCGCCGCACAAATCGCGAATGCAGGCGCTGATGTCGTGTTGCTGGATATCAAGGTCGAGGGCAAAAATCTGGCTGCCGATGCGGTTGAAAAGATGCTAAAAACGGACCCTGCGCCGTTTATGCATAAGCGCAACGCAAAGCGGATTACGTGCGGCAATCTGGATGACGATCTGGCTTTGCTGGGCGAATGCGACTGGATTATCGAGGTCGTGCTGGAAGATTTAAAAATCAAGCACGCCACTTATGAGAAAATCGACGCGCACCGCAAAAAAGGGTCTGTCGTCTCCTCAAACACTTCCACGATTCCGCTGCATAAGCTGGTTGAGGGGTTTAGCGATGAATTCGCTGCGGATTTCCTGATTACCCATTTTTTCAACCCGCCGCGCTATATGCGCCTTCTGGAGCTTGTCGTCTCGGATAAAACCCGCAAGGATGCAGCAGCGGAAATCCGTGAATTCTGTGATGTGCGGCTGGGTAAGGGCGTTGTGCAATGCCACGACACGCCGGGCTTTATCGCAAACAGGCTGGGTGTTTTCTGGCTGACAGCGGGGATTAACGAGGCGCTCAATCAGGGGGTTTCGGTTGAAATCGCAGACGCGGTGATGAGCAAGCCCTGCGGTATCCCCAAAACCGGGATTTTCGGGCTTGTTGATCTGGTCGGGATTGATTTGATGCCGCATCTGGCTGAATCTCTGCTCTCGACCTTGCCGGAGCAGGACGCCTATCGCGATATTTTTGTCGATTACCCCTTCGTGCATCAGATGATCGAGGCGGGCTATACGGGCCGCAAGGGTAAGGGCGGGTTCTACCGTCTCAACCCCGATGCACCAAAGGGCGTTCGGGAAAAGCAGGCCCTCGCCTTAAAAGCGGACGCCTTCAATGAAGCTCAGTACGGGAAGGCCGATAAGCCGAAGCTGCCCAGCGTGGATGCCGGGAAGAAGGGGCTGCGGGCCGTTGTCGAAAGCGAGGATGAGGGCGGACGCTACGCCTGGGCCGTATTCAAGCAAACGCTTCATTATGCGGCTTCACTTGTCGGAGAGATCGCGGAAAATATCTTCGATATCGATGAAGCCATGAAGCTCGGCTATAACTGGAAAATGGGCCCGTTCGAGATGATCGACGCACTCGGTCCCGCATGGTTTGCCTCCAAACTGGAGGAGGACGGGCAAAGCGTTCCGGGCCTCCTGCGCAAAGTTGGAGACGACACGTTCTACAAGATCGAAAACGGCGCGCGGCACTATTTCGGAACGGACGGGCACTATCACCCGATCAAGCGCCCCGAGGGTGTCTTGTTGCTTCGGGATATCAAGCTGTCCGCCGAACCTGTAATGAAAAACGGTTCCTGTGCCGTATGGGATATTGGAGACGGCGTTCTGTGCTTCGAGCACACCTCCAAGATGAATACGTTCGACGAGCAGATTTTTGAAATCCTGAATAAATGCATCAAGACGATCGGCGATGGGTCAGGCGATTACAAAGCGCTTGTCATCTATAATGAATCCTCCCATTTCTCCGCCGGAGCCAATCTGGGGCTGGCACTCTTTGCGATTAATATTGCTCTCTGGCCGCAGGTGGAAGAATTTATCGCGATGGGCCAGCGAACCTTTATGGCCCTAAAATATGCGCCCTTTCCGGTTGTCAGCGCACCTTCGGGGATGGCGTTGGGCGGCGGATGCGAGATTTTGCTGCACTCGGACGCCGTGCAGGCCCATGCGGAAACCTATTGCGGATTGGTCGAGGTCGGAGTCGGGATTATTCCGGGCTGGGGCGGCTGTAAAGAAATGCTCCTGCGTTTTCAGGAACAAGAGCGGGCGGCCTTTGGTAAACAGGTGGAACAGCACGGCAAAGATGCCATGTGGTTTGCACCCGATACGACACCGATGGGCGCACCGCGCAGGGCCTTTGAGACAATCGGCACGGCGCAGGTTGCTAAATCCGCGGACGAAGCCAAGGCCATCGGCTACCTGCGCAAATCCGACGGGATTACGATGAACCGCGACCGGCTGCTTTATGATGCAAAGCAAAGAGCGCTCGAACTCGCAAAAGATTATCAGGTGCCTGAAAAAATAGAAGTCGTCCGCCTGCCCGGCCCTGGTGGTAAAATGGCGCTGGATATGGCTGTTTCGGATTTACACAAATCCGGAAAGGCCACGCCTTATGATATCGTTGTCTCCGACCATCTCGCAACCGTTCTGACCGGCGGCCCCGATGCGGACTGGACGCGGCCCGTCAGTGAGGATGATCTTGTAAAGCTGGAGCTGAGAGAATTCCTGAAACTTGTCAAAAATGAAGGTACGCTCGCAAGGATGGAATATATGCTGAATAACGGCAAACCGCTGCGGAATTAGGGGAGCACGGGCCGAGGGCCGCAAGGATGTCAATTACCATCAGAAAATTTTCTTCTGTTTGCCGCGCCGATAGTCTGGCCGTGGCATTGCTCTGCCTCTTGCCTTTGATTGCGGTGACGGCGCCGCGCCTTTTGGCCTATCTGCCCGGTTTGGCAGGATTGATAGGTGTATTGGGGTTTTGGGTACGGTATAAAACATGGCCGTCTATACCATTAAATCTGGCTCTTTGGCTGGCTGCTTTCATCGCGTTGGCCGCACTTAGCAGCCTGTGGGCTATCGATCCGCCCTTTGCGTTGGAACGAAGCGGGAAGCTGCTGCCCGTCTTTTTGGGCGGGGTGTTGGTGGTGTCCTTCGCAAGCCATGCCCAGCCGTCTGACATCCGGCTGTTCCGGTTTTTGTTTCCCGTGGGTGTACTGGCTGCGGGTGTGCTGTGCGTTCTCAATTTATATGCAGGCGGCGCTTTGTACAGTATTTTGCATGGCGGGGAGCCGGGTGATGCCGTAAATCCGTCATTTTTCAATCGCGGGGTCGTGTTTTTTACGCTGAGCCTGTTTACCGCGTTCTTTGCACTTTGCGCGTCAGGAGACGCAAAAGACAGGGCAGGGCGGCGGGAGCGCTTTTCAAAAGCAATAGGATTGGCGCTCGGGCTTGTCAGTATCGCGATTCTCTTCAAGACGCAAAGCCAGTCCGCGCAGCTTGCGCTGCTTGGCGGTGCGGCAGCTTTCCTGCTTTTTCCCTACCGTACAAAAGGTGCATGGGCCGTTCTGGGGGTTCTCATTACGGGTGCCATGCTTGTATTGCCTTTCGCTGCTCATGCGGCTTTTCAGCATCTCGCGTCCGCTTTGTATGATATGGCCTGGTTCTCAAAAGGATACGCAGCGGACCGTCTTGAAATATGGGATTATGTCAGTCGCCGGGCACTGGAGCAGCCGCTCCACGGTTTCGGGATTGAGGCAACGCGCGCGATAACGGATTTCGATACGCAACAGCTTTACAGCCCGACAAAAGGCGTATTACATCCGCATAACTTCACCTTGCAGCTCTGGATCGAGTTCGGCTTGCCCGGCGTGTTGCTGGCCGGTGCGTTCATAGGCTTTATCTTGCGCAAAATTGGAACGCTGCCCGGTCGTGCGGCGCGGGTGGCGCTTGCAACCTTTATCGCGACCTTGTGTGTGGCCTCTACGGGCTATGGGCTGTGGCAAGGCTGGTGGCTGGGGAGCTTTGCAGCACTGGCAGCTTTCACCGTGATTGCGGGGAAAATGGGGGCTGTGGTGGAGGCAAAAGCAGAGCCCTAAGACGAAGCTTCGTCCTTCGCCGCGCTTTTTCCCGCCCCCGCATTCTTTGTTTTAGCGCTGTTTTCGAAGGTGAAGGCCAGTTTTTCACCGTCATAATCGACATAGACCAGACCGCCTGCGGAAAGCTTGCCGAACAGGATTTCTTCTGCCAGCGGACGCTTGACCTTTTCCTGAATGACGCGGCTTAAGGGGCGTGCGCCCATGGCCGGATCGTAGCCTTTCTTCGCCAGATATTTTCGGGCGGCGTCTGAAAGCTCGATCTCGACATTTTTATCGGCAAGCTGGCCTTCGAGCTGGATAATAAATTTATCGACAACTTTTTCAACCGTTTCAGGCTGCAAGTTCTGGAAGGGGACAATCGCATCCAGCCGGTTGCGGAATTCCGGTGCAAACATTTTAGTGATTGCCTCGTTATCCGCGTAGCTGTCCGTATCATCGCCGAGTGCGCGGCCAAAGCCGACCGGTGTTTTCGCAATATCCGCCGCGCCTGCATTTGTTGTCATGATCAAGATGACGTTGCGGAAATCGATTGTTTTGCCGTTATTATCGGTCAGCTTCCCGTAATCCATGACTTGCAACAGGATATTGAACAGATCCGGATGCGCCTTTTCGATTTCATCAAGGAGTAGCACGCAATGCGGATGCTGGTCGATCTTGTCGGTCATCAGCCCGCCTTGTTCAAACCCGACATAGCCCGGCGGCGTGCCGATCAGGCGGGAGACGGAATGGCGTTCCATATATTCGCTCATATCGAAGCGGACCAGTTCGATCCCCATCGTCCCGGAAAGCTGGCGCGCGACTTCCGTTTTCCCAACACCCGTAGGGCCGGAGAATAAATAGCAGCCGATCGGTTTTTCCGGGTCGCGCAAACCGGCGCGGGCCATCTTGATCGAATCGCATAAAACGTCGATGGCCTTGTCCTGATCGTAAACCATCGTTTTCAGGTCACGCTCAAGATTCTGGAGCGCTTCCTTATCGCTCTTGGTCATTGTTTTGGCTGGAATACGCGCGATGGCGGCGACGACGCCCTCAATATCCTTCACGTCGATTTTCTTTTTCCGTTTGGATGGAGGGACCAGCATTTGCGCCGCGCCAACCTCATCGATAATATCAATCGCCTTGTCCGGCAGCTTCCGGTCGCCGATATATTTTGCGGACAGCTCCACCGCCGCCTTGATCGCGCCGGGTGTGTATTTGATATTGTGGTGCTTTTCGTAATGGGGTTTGAGACCCATCAGGATCTTGATCGCATCGTCGATGCTCGGCTCATACACGTCGATCTTCTGGAAGCGCCGCACAAGCGCGCGGTCTTTTTCGAAATGGTTACGGTATTCCTTATAGGTCGTTGAACCAATGCAGCGCAGGCTCCCGTTCGATAAAGCGGGCTTGAGCAGGTTTGAGGCATCCATCGCCCCGCCGCTGGTTGCACCCGCACCGATGACCGTATGAATTTCGTCGATGAATAAAATGGAATCTTCGATCGTTTCAAGCTCCTGCAAGACGGCCTTGATCCGCTCTTCAAAATCCCCGCGATAGCGTGTCCCGGCCAGAAGGCTGCCCATATCGAGGGAGAAAATCGTCGCGTCCTTGAGAACGTCCGGCACCTCGCCCTCGACGATTTTTTTGGCCAGACCTTCCGCAATGGCTGTTTTTCCAACACCGGGATCGCCGACATAAAGCGGGTTGTTCTTGGAACGGCGGCAGAGCACCTGAATTGTGCGCGCCACTTCCGAATCGCGGCCGATCAGCGGGTCGATCTTACCTTGCGCGGCCTTTTTATTGAGATTGACGCAATAGGCGTCGAGCGCTTCCGCACCGGATTTAGCATCTTTTTCGCTGCTCTCTTCCGTGCCGCGCGGCGTTTTGCCCGTATCGCTTTGTGTCGGGACTTTCGCGATACCGTGAGAGATATAATTCACGGCGTCGAAACGCGTCATATCCTGTTCCTGCAGGAAGTAAACGGCATGGCTTTCCCGCTCGGAGAACAGGGCCACAAGCACGTTCGCACCGGTCACTTCTTCACGGCCCGAAGATTGGACGTGAATGGCCGCGCGCTGCAAAACGCGCTGGAAGGCTGTCGTCGGTTTCGGCTCCTCGGCGTCCGTATTGATGAGATAGGTCAGCTCTCCGGCGATATAGGCTGAAAGCTGGTCCCGCAGTTCAGGGAGCGCGATCCCGCAGCTCCGCAGCACCGCCATCGCATCCTGATCTTCTGTCAAAGCAAAGAGCAAATGTTCCAGCGTTGCATATTCGTGGCTGTGTTCCCCCGCCACCGCGAGAGCCTTATGGAGCGTCTGTTCCAGATTTTTTGAGAGCATGATAGTTTACCGTTCCTTGAATCTCTTTTCAGATATAACATATACAGTGCCTACAGGACTAGCTCAGTGTGATATTCTGTGATTTCCCGAAAGTTTTTTTCAAGGGGCATACAATATCCAAATATGCCTGAGCTATGGATGAATATGGTTCGCACAAAGAGCAGTTGAATACGCTCGAAAATGGTGCCGCTAGAGAGAATTGAACTCTCGACCTCACCCTTCATACCGCTACGGCTTTCGCCGCCATACTCCCCCGTGCGGAGGAGCCTGTTTGCAGTCTGGACTATCCCTTTACCCCGGCCCGATCCATAGTATCCGGCCAAGGGTACCGCCCGTCTAGTCTCTACACCTTCCCGTCCGTCTTTCCTGAAAAAGGCCGGAGGGCTTGGCTCGGGATTGCCAGAGGCCGTTTCCGGCCCGGAAGGTTTCCCCGAATTTGAGCGGTGATCACCCGCCGGTTTCCGCGGCGGGGAGGCAATGATTTGATCACCAAGGGTGCGCTCTACCACTGAGCTATAGCGGCTTCCCTTAAAGAAGCGGGTGAAAGCTACAATATAAATTCGCGCCTGTCACCTTTTTTTGAATAAAGCAGCCTGCCCCTAGCGATATTTATCAATCGCGATCTTAACAGCTTTTTTCAGTTCCTCGGCGACCGGCCCGGCATCGTCTTTCAAACCTGCGCGGTGAACGGTCTGCATCGCATCCAGATGCGCCTGAATGATGACGCGCTGGGCCGTCAGGTTCAGCTCCGTCTGGCCGATATAATCTCTTAGCGACTCTGCGAAATGCGCCACAAGATCGTAACCGCACATCGCGCCGAAATCTTTGATCTCATGTGAAGTTGTAAAAATATCGCCGGCCAGTTCCGTGCGCTCCGGCCCATCGCCCATATCCCGCATCCGCCCCCATAAATCGGCAAGCGTTTCCAAATGCCCAGCAATAGCCGCGGGACACTCCTTGCACAGCTCCTCGATCAGCGCATCAGCCTCCTCAAGAGCCTCCGGATTGAGAAAACCCTCCTCTTCCGCCTTCGGATCACACCCGATTTTCATCCGCAGACGGTGAGACATTTCAAACATCTCAACCCTGTTCGTTTCGTTCTCCTCATCTGCCATGCTGAACCTCGATTTCTTCCGCTTTCATTCTGCGGCGGTCTTCGCCTCTGAATTCCATATCCTGCCGCCGCCGATCCGGACCGAAAAAGCGGGGCGCCTTAATGAATGGGCGGGGATGGTCGATCACAGAGCAGATACGCGAAGCCAGCGAAGTCCCCGACACCGGCTTGACCAAAACCTCATTCGCACCATAATCCCGCGCCTGCGAAGCCACCAGCTCGGTTGTATAGGCGCTCACAACGACAATCGGCAAAAAGCGCACATCATCGCTTTCGTGCCCCCGCACCCATTGTATAAGCTCTTGTCCGGAGCCCCCGGGCATCAACCAGTCCGTAACGATAATATCCGTATCGGTGACATAGCGGCTTGTGCGGCGGGCCTGCGTAACCGTCAGAAGATCAGTCGCCTCTTTCGCATTGGCGCAAGCGAGTATCTCGCCAACACCGAAAGCCTTGAGCATCGCGGCGAACAAGGTCTGCATATATTGGGAATCTTCAGCCAACAGAATCGTGATGTTGCTGAGATCGTAAGGGGAGCGGTCTTCTCTTTGAAATATCGACATGCGTGTTTTATGGTTTTTACGGCCTGCTCCGCAGGATAACAGCATTCCGCCGGGATACAAAGCACGCTTTGCTAGCGCGCCAATAAAACATGGTAAAAATGATATTCGTCGGTCGCGCCTCCGCTGCCGTTCGTATCGCGAGCACATTTGACGCAGGCCTCCGGAGCCGGGCGGGCGGCACTAATATTTGCATCCTGGGCAAAGCCCGCCTCATCCATCGTATTCGGCGTACTGGGGGAATCATAATATTGCCGCCCATCATCGAAACGCCCGACAGCGCCAATCTGGACACAACCACCCGGCGACATGCCTGCCGGAACACTTAGCCCCGAATCTGTAAGACTCACAGGCTGCTGGTTCAACGCATTGATCTTTTCACAAAAAGCCTGTGTAACGTAGGGCAAAACAGCGACCAGATCGGCCTTGTCCGAACCGATTCCCGGCAGATCCGTACCGGCGTAAAATTCCCATGCGCTACCGTCATTGATATCTTCGGGTGGCGCACGGTAAGACGCTCCGCCCCCGTCTTTGTTAAAAATCTGACGGCCCGGCTGATCGGTAATCGTTCCGTAATCGGCATGCGCATCGGGATGAGCAAAACGTAAATCGACCTCGCTATATCCGTTTTGTAGGATAAACAGCACTGCTCGCTCAAGTTCAGAGGCATAGCGCTGGGCTTCCGTAGCACGGATCACCAGCGTCTCGTCATCTATATTCGCGCTCTCCGGCCTGTTTGTCGATTGAATGACCGCCGTTAAAAGCCCCAATAAAACAACAGCGAGCAGGATGATAAACAGGATATTCCCGCGCTCGCTCTGACGCTGTCGAACGGAAGCGCCAGCTAGGTCAGCACCCTGCATAAAATCGGCTTTCTTGCGATAATGGCCGGAGCGCATCAGCGGAGCGCGACAGGCAGGCATTCATGAAGATACCCGCAAAGCTTCTCGGCATCCTCTTTGGTAAAACCGCCAAGGCGCGCACGAAAGAGCCAACCCTCATCCGTTTTCAGCGGTGCGATCACGGGGTTAGCTGCCGCAGCATAAGGACCGGGAATCTGCTTAAGCGCGCGGTGCAGCGCTTTATCCGTAGCGGCCCGACTTTCAAAGGCGCCGATCTGAACCCCCCATGAAGCCGGAGAATATGAAGCCGTACGGACATTCTGTTTCGGAGCATTCTGCTGGAGCAAAGCATCAGTGGTCTCGCCTCTATAGGCGGCAATTGCGATCAACCCCGTTTCAATGCGGCGGCGGCTGGCCGGGTCGTAGTCCCCCTCCCCAAGCAAGGCGCTGAACTTGTCCTCGAACGAGGTATTGACGGATGCCCACTTTTGTAACCCGCTCTGAACATCTTCCAAAGCCGGTGCAGTCTGCTCAGCCTTGTCAAGCGCGGCCATCGCCGTCAGGATACCCGGCTTACG
This sequence comes from Alphaproteobacteria bacterium, assembly GCA_020442475.1. Taxonomy (GTDB): domain Bacteria; phylum Pseudomonadota; class Alphaproteobacteria; order Micavibrionales; family Micavibrionaceae; genus JAGRKA01. Next base: position 37,846 of record JAGRKA010000010.1, read on the forward strand.
CGGTGGAAGCGGCACCTGCGCACCGGCGACTCGTATTTCGTTCAGCTTCCCAAAAGCCGTATCCAGAAGGGATGCCATATGCGTGTTACGGGACTGCGCGGTACGTCCTCCAAAGACAACACCGATCACCCTGCGGTTGTTCCGCACAGCAGAGGCGATTAGATTAAAACCTGAAGCTTGAATATAGCCGGTTTTCATACCGTCCATACCATCGTAACTGCTCATCAAGCGATTATGATTCCGGTATGTGTGCCCCTGATAGGTAAAGCTGGCCTGCGCATAGTAGCGGTAATATTCCGGATAGTTGTTAATCACGTAACGGGCCATTTTAGCCATATCCCGTGCCGTCGTAATTTGAGCCGGATCATGGAGACCGGAAGCGTTCCGGAAGAGCGTCTGACTCATCCCGATTGATTGAGCCTTGCGGGTCATCATCTGCGCAAAGATCGGTTCCGTTCCTCCGATATGCTCGGCCAGCGCAACGGCGACATCATTCGCTGACTTTGTGACAAGCGCGTTGATTGCATCCTGTACGCGAATAGAAGAGCCCACAGGCAAATCCAATTTACTCGGCACCATAGAAGCTGCATGTTCCGAAATTCGAACACGATCATTCAGACGTAATTTTCCACGATCGAGCGCTTCAAAGACCATCAAAAGCGTCATAACTTTTGTCAGAGAAGCCGGATGAAGTTTTTTATCCGCATAACGTTGATGCAGGATAATTCCGGTATCGGCATCCATCACAATCGACGCATAACGGGGATTCGACTCTGCAAAAGCCTGAGTGGGAAGCAAAACCGACACGCAAATCATGACAGCAAGAATAAAGGCTACCAAAGAGGCTTTCGAGGGTCGACAGGAGGTCACGGCGAAAAAATAATCGATGCGGGGCATACGGGACGCTCTTTGAATTCTGATCGTTGCAAAACCGAAAACGGACGGCGGACGGATAAATGAAACCAGCTTTTTTTATTCTACATAGAATTACGTTTTCTGTCCATGAAACCAAGAGAAAATTTTATTTTTTGTGCAGTGCAAAAAAAAATATTGACGCTCCCCTGCGCACATGATAACTTGCACTTCGAAATGCGTATGGTCGAGTAATGTCTTAAATTTGATTTTTAGTGTGACCGGACACCCTTAAGAACCGGGCACACCTTAAAGACCCGATGGAAGGAAACCACGATGGCATCGAAAGCAAAAACAACTACGGCGCCCGGGAAGGCAGCGCCGACCAAGAAAAAGGCCGCACCGAAAAAAGTAACGAAAGCCGCTTCGGCTACGTCGAAAAAAGCTCCGGTAAAAAAATCCGCAGCTAAGGCAACTAAGAAAGCTTCTCCGCGAGCAGCCGTCATAAAACGCGCTGTCAAAAAAGCGGCACCCAAAACGTCAGGAAGAAAGAGTGCCACCAAAAGTGCAAGTGCAGCGGTTAAAAAAACGACACCCAAAGCAGCGAATGCAAAGAATGTAAAGGCTGTAAAAAAAGTGACAGCGCGCAAAACCACCCGGAAAGCGCAGACGGTTGGAGCGATCCGGAAAGCGGCCACTCCCGGAAATGCCGGGCAGCCGCGCAATACCCTCAACGGTAGTGGAGCAAATACAGCGAATAGAAAAATTATTTCAGAAATGGAGACGATGATGAAACAAGGACCGATACAATTTGATCAGCTTGCCCGCGAAGCAGGCGATGCCGGGCGCGAAGGCGTAGATGCTTTCATGAAATCCGGTGCTATTTTTGCAAAAGGATGTGAAGACATCATTCGTACGGCGACCTCTCTGGCACAAGAATCCGCAGAGAAACAAGCGCAGTACTTCAAGGACGCCATGAGCAGCAAGACGCTGAATGAATGGGCCGAAGTCCAGAACAAAATCGCACAGGCCGGTTTTGACGATTTCATGGAAGGCGCAACGAAGCTGTCCGAAATCAGCGCGAAGGTTCTGAGCGAAGCCTCCGAGCCCTTTAACGCACAAATGGGCAAGGCCATGAAAAAAGCCTCTTCCGCTGCCGCCTAATCAGTAGCGCCATACCCGTTTTGAAAGCCCCGCCCCGTGCGGGGCTTTTCTTATAGGCGTAATGCGCTATTATTAGTTCGTCGTAGCGTCTTTTCTGCTACAATAGATACGTCACCCTTGAGCGAATATAGAAACGGAAAGAGCAGTTTCGAATGAGTGTCATGGAGAGCTTCACAGGGCCTGTCATGGAAGATGATCCCTCCCGGAATAATACCGGAGATGACGGCCATACGCCGGGAGACAGCGGCGGAAGCGGCGATGAACAGCACCAGACGGGGCTGGTCCTGAAGACGCGGACCCGGACCAAAAAACCGGCCATGTATAAGGTCCTGCTTTTGAATGACGATTACACGCCAATGGAGTTCGTCGTGCATGTACTAGAAAAATTCTTCAACAAAAACAGGCAGGAAGCCACAGATATCATGCTCAACGTCCACCGGCGCGGCGTGGGCGTGTGCGGCATTTTCACCTTCGAGATCGCTGAAACCAAAGTCGCGCAAGTGATGGATTTCGCGAGACAAAACGAACAACCGCTTCAGTGTACGATGGAGAAGGAATGAATTTTTCGATCCGGCCTATGCAGCCGGGAGAGTGGAAATTTTTCCGGGATATGCGGCTTAAAGCACTTCAAATGCATCCGGGTTTTTATGCCGGGACTTATGAGGCGGCCCTGAAAAAACCGCCGGAAGAATGGCAGGATTTACTCGCCTCAGAGGATAAGGGCGTATTCGGCCTTTTCGCTGATGAGTATCTGATTGGAATCACAGGCATTTTCCCTTCGCAGAAAGATCCAAACGACGCCGTTTTCGTGATGAGTTTCATAGAGCCGGATTATCGCGGGCTGGGCCTGTCAAAACGGCTTTATGAAGCGCGGATAGAATGGGCGCGGGCGCATGGGTTTAAGAAATGTATTGCCTCCCACCGCGGCGACAACATCCCGTCAAGACAGGCTATGGTCGCTTACGGCTTTCAGCTCACACATGAAGAGCAAACAACTTGGCCGGACGGGCGAACAGAAACAGAATACCACGCTGAGCTAGTCCTATAGGCACTGTATGTGTTATATCTGAAAAGAGGGAGATTCCTCCCTCTCCCCTACGGGGAGAGGGTCGGGGTGAGGGGGTTACGGTCTCTCTAACACCCCCACCCTGCCCTCCCCCTTGAGGAGGAGGGCATTAAAGAGAAAATACGAGGGATACAAGATAAAGCGCAAAAAGATTAAAGGAACGGTACACTATCATGCTCCCAAAAAATCTGGAACAGACGCTCCATAAGGATCTCGCGGTGGCGGGGGAGCGCAGCCACGAATATGCGACGCTGGAACATTTGCTCTTTGCCCTGACGGAAGATCAGGACGCGATGGATCAAATGTTGTGCTTCATTATTGAACCTAAGTCTTGACAAAACTGTAAAAATATAGGAATATATTCAGCATCAACGCCACGAGTCCGTCTCGCGGTGTTTTTTTTATGCGCAAAATCAACCTTTAAAATTCTCGAGAACAATCATGAATATCAAACTAAACAAGCCGTTTGCGGCGAATTCCGCCGTGGACGAATTCGACGTGCGTCAAATGAAAAAGGCGCTCAATCGTCTGGGGTATTATCAACCCTATGAAAAGACCGGTATCACTGGCATTCCAGATGCGGATGTGTTTTCCGCCCTTAAATCTTTCCAGAAAGACCAGGGCTTGCAGGCTACAGGAACGGCCAGACCGGGCGATGAAACCGTCTCAAAACTCAGCAGTGAAGCAGGGAAAAAGAAAAGCGGCAAATATATCTGGCGTGCGGTTGGTGATAATAAGGTGCGTGATAGTCATGCCGAACTGGATGGAACCGTCCGCGATCTCGCCGACTCTCCAGATCCGGGTGAAGAGTTTAACTGCAGGTGTTGGGCAGAATTTTCAACTCCGGAAGGGTTGCAACAAGAACTCATTAGCGAGGTCAATGATTCTACCCCAAAATGGATGGAAGAAGATTTTACCAATCATTTCTATAACGGCAACGGACAAGCTATTACCCTTTCACAGACAGGTTATCTCGGCGAAATCATCGAAAAAGCACGCGAAGTCATGTTTCATCGTGTTGAAGATCAGGTTGCCGATAAGATGCGTGAAATAAAATCTGGAAAACTGGTTTACACGACAGAAAATTCATATCCTCGCCTCGTTGAAGTTTTTTATGTATTCGGCGGCGGGACCATACGAACAAAAACGGAAGGTATGGTGACAAAGGATGGAGATATTTTGTCAATCACAGCCACCGTCGAGTATGAATATTATGATGTATTCACAGATCCAGTCAGCATAAGAGAAATTACACCTCTTGTTTTTTCATCAAATCCTGATGAAGCATTTGATTGGTATGTCAAAATAACAGATTTTGGTGGAACTTATTATGTCATAACTGACCGTTGGAAAACGCGTATGCTAGGAAGTATAAAACTTACGAATTAAGGCTAAGGAAAAAATCCGTAAAGTGGTACAAATAAAGGCCATAATATTGGCATCAATACTAGCCCTACCCATTGTCCAAAAGGCAAAAACCAATTCGTAAAATAAAAGAGAAAGAAACAAAGTATAAACAAGGCAATAGTCAATATAACGATGGCCCCATAAATTTTCAGTACCTTAAATAGAATGTGGGTTGCTATGTCTCTTTTGTAATTTTCCATGATTTCTTGTGAAAATTTCTGATGGTAAAAATTCCAGATAATCAGGCAAAGCCCTGTATATATGCAGGCTGTAATCCATGCGGAAACCAATACAACTAAGGTACTAAATCCGTCCCCGGCATAATTGGCGCAATCCATCCGCCAGCCATTCAGAGGATCGGGATTAAACGGATTCTCCTTAAAAGGTGCATTGCGAATATCCCACTGTAAATGAACGGCCAGGTTCATCAATGCATAGCAAATACCTGCCGCAATAATAACTCTGCCAGCACGGATCCAAGCCGGAGATTCAGGAGAAACGGAAAAAACCAGCGCCGGTACAAAAGCCAGCCAGGCAAAAAACCAGTAATTCAACGTTCCATACCAGGGCCGTTCGGCGATAAGTTCCTGACAGGGTGTTTGTGCGTTTTCGTAATTTTCAAGGGAAACGTAAGACTGAGCCTCCTTCACCGCCGGATGGAATTCAAATACCCCAACAGCAATGAGCAACAAACCAATAATGAAAATGCTTTTTTTCATCACAGGATCGTATTGGTAAATGCATGTTTTATCAATGTGATATATGCTGGCGTTATGAGCAATACAGTCACTATTTTCACCATCGGTTTTACAGGCTCCAGCGCAGAGCATTTCTTCGGGTGCTTAAAGAGCGCGGGAGTCAAGAAAGTCATTGATACGCGGCTGTGGGCGAGTTCGCAGCTGGCTGGATTTGCGAAGAAAAAAGACCTGCCGTATTTTCTGAAAGAGATTGGCAATATCGATTACGAATACCGCGAAGAACTTGCGCCTTCGGATGATATCCTCAAGCCTTTCAAGAACAATAAGATAAGCTGGGATGAATACGAGGCGCAGTATATCGATCTTATCAATCACCGGAATATCTCCAATGTGCTACAGCCGGATGAAGTGGATCAGGTATGTTTTTTGTGCGCATGCAAAACAGAGCATCATTGCCATCGCCGCCTTCTGGCTGAGTATTTACAGAGCGAATGGGATCAGCCTGTGGAGATTGTGCATTTATGACGGGGCTTTTATTTGATATTCCAGCAACAGCAACGCCTGATATTTCCGGGTTACAACATGTGCCGGATTTCATCACGGAAGATGAAGAACAGGCATTGATGGAAGCTATCGATCATCAGCCCTGGCTTTCTGACCTCAAGCGCCGGGTGCAGCATTACGGCTACAAATATGATTACAAGGCACGAGCAGTGGCGGACGATTCTTATCTGGGGCCACTGCCGGAATGGATTGAGGATATCGCAAGTAGATTATCCTTCAAACCCGATCAGGCTATCGTGAATGAATATCTGTCCGGCCAAGGAATCTCTGCGCATGTTGATTGCGTGCCGTGTTTTGGCGATACGATTGCCTCTTTAAGTCTCGGCTCTGGCGCAACGATGCAATTTACAAATGGTCAGGAAAAGCATGATCTTTATCTGGAGCCGCGCAGCCTTGTTATCCTCTCCGGCCCGGCGCGTCATGACTGGACGCACGCCATTCCTGCCAGAAAATCCGATATGGTGAACGGATTTAAGGTTGAGCGTCATCGCCGTGTATCCTTGGCTTTCCGCACTGTTATCTTGAATAAATAGATTTTCACATGCAAGTAACTTATAATCTTACATATAAAGCAATTTCTTAGTAATATACATTTTATATCAATATGTTGAATGATTTGACTTTTCATCAAAAATGTCGTATATTTGTATATATAGATTGTCGTATTTTTGTAGGATAAAACATGACTCAAAAACGCCTGAAAACATTGGAAGATAAAGTCTCTTACCGCATTACCCGCAGTAAGCAGAATGTTTTCGTGCGCGAGGATTTTGAGGATCTGGGCGGCTATGATCAGGTCGGCCGGGCACTACGGCAACTGGCAAGGAGCAATGCACTCGTCAAAATCGGATATGGCCTGTACGCCAAAGCCAAACAATCGTCCCTCAGCGGAAAAACCGTTCCTGTAAAACCATTGCCCGATCTGGCGAAAGAGGCGGTGGAGCGTTTGGGGCTGACGGTTTATCCTTCGCAGCTGGAGCGCGACTATAACGCTGGGCGCACGACCCAGGTTCCCACCGGCCGACGGATTGCCGTTAAAGGCCGCATCAGCCGGAGAATCGGCTATAATGACGCTTATGTCAGTTACGAACGTGCAACCGACCGATAAATCCATATTTGAAGACGCCGCCCTCGAAACAGGGATCGCAGCACCTTTCGTCGAGAAAGACTGGTACGTCACGCAGGTGATTTCCGCTCTTTCAGCTATTGAAACCGATGGATACGAGATCATATTTTCCGGCGGTACGGCTTTGTCGAAAGCGCACGGCCTGCTTCAGCGTTTTTCCGAAGACATAGATTTCAGGGTTTTGACAGAGAATACGGGCCGTAAGGCCTTGTCGGCATACAAAAACACTGTCATCGAAAAATTGAGAGAAAGCGGCTTCGGTATTGAAGAGCATCAGATTAAAGCCAGAGACGGAAACAGATATTTCTCCATTGATCCGGTCGAAAGCGCCGCCGATAAATTGAGCGCCTTGGCCTGGCGCATTCCTGACAGGGTCAGGGGCGGCAAATATGATGATCCGGCAATCGTCCGGTATATCCACGATCTGGCCGTTTTGAAAGACGCCGCCATGAAAAACGATGATTTTGCAAGGCTGGTGTTGTCGTCCATGAGCCATGATGACCGGCGATCCAAAAATAATCCGGATTTTGCCGGACTTCCGGTCGATGAAAAGTTCAAACAGATGTTTGAAATACTGGATACGGATCAGGAATACCGCCGTGAGTACGAAAGGTTCGTAAAGGGCGTGTCTTATGCGCCGGAGGGAGATGTTCCCGGCTACGATGCTGCCTTGGATGCGGTTAGGCTTCTGGCCAAATCCGTGATGTCCTGATTGTAACTCCATCAATCTGCCCAAACAGTCAAGCCGGAAAACGGATAACCGCCTCAGGCTTGGAATCTCTCAAAATCGCCATACGTTGCCGCTGTGTTTTGGGGAAGTTTCAGGGGGCTGTTGAAGCTTGCGGAAATGGCCGGAAAACCGTCTTCGTTTATTGGGGAAAAGTTGGGGCCGTACGGGATTACTGTTAGGCCGGTAATGCCTTGAATTATATTAATTAACTCGAATATGAAGTTTCCTTATGCCCCAAATTATACCCCGTATGTGAGAAGTCTCGCTAGATCAGCACCAAGAAAACTTAAATTAAGACTGAGCCAAAACATATTAGCACTTAACTTATTTCGCGTACATGGTCTCATAACGGATGTTACACGATGCGTTTAAATGAAGCTTTTAGATCAATTTGCACAATATCATATTTGAGGTATTTATGTTGTTTTTCAGTTGTATTAACAACTGTATATGCTGCTCTTGAAATAAGCTGCTTATGACTGTTTTTTAACTGTATTAACAGTCACCTCTATATTTCCATAGATGTATTATTTGCACTGTATTAACAGTGAGAAACGGCAAAATTCACGCACTTGAAAAACACCTGTTTTCAACCTGTATTATGAGGTTCTTTTAAGCTGTTTTTACGCTGTATTAACAGCGTTGGACGCTCCGCGAGAAAATACGCTGTTTTCTTTATTATTTCCTTATTATTAAATAAAGTGGGATTTCCGTAGTTAAGCCTCAATTTTACTGCTTAAAACGGGGAGTTCAGCGCCTTCACGCCTTCCTGAGAAACGAGCCATATTCCAGCCTCCAATTTCTTTATCGCCGGCAAAATTTCGGCAACGGATTGCCCGTGATGAAGATCGTCTGGCAAGACCATGCCAATGTAGTCCGGTTTGTACCGAGCAGACATTCTAGGCAAACAGGCAAAAGCTACGTCTGTGTGTTTTTGGCATTGCAGTCTGGTGAACGGTTTTCCGTAGCGCACTGAACCCTTAGTTTGAGAGCCGCCGCCTTTTGCCTCTACGCACAAAGTCTTGCCTTTTCGTTCAGCTACAATGTCCGCGCCTTTGTTTCTGCCTGTCGCTCTGGAAATGATTTTCCAACCGTTCTGGGTAAGATAATCACTGAAAATCTCCGTGATTTCATCCTCGGTTAAGTATTCCTTTTTTATAGACTGCACAATTAATTCCCTTTTTTTATAACTGGGGGCTTAAGCCTTTTTTATACAGCAGAGCTTAATCTCTTTTTTAATAACTGAAGGCTTAGAGCCTTTTTTATAACGTAAGAGCTTTTTAGTAAAATGAACAAAATTATGATAGATGTCTACATATGAGCTCAAATGCACAAAAAACGGCAATAAAACCAAGCGATGCCAAGTCGTGGACTTTGTGTGCCCGTCGCACTTGGTTTGATAATTATCCACCTGAAGGGATGATCGCTGAGCCTGATCCGTTCGAACAACTGATCATTGATCAAGGATTGGCACATGAACAAGCCGTGTTGGAAAGTCTGTCACAGGATAAAACAGTCGAAACGGCAAAATCACCGGAGCACACAAAACAGCTTATGGATGCTGGAATAGATGTCATCTATCAAGCGCAGCTTTTTGATGAGAATACAGGAATTGTTGGCTACCCCGATTTCCTTCTCCGTCACGAAAGCGGAAAATACCAGCCAGCAGATGCAAAACTCGCAAGAAGTGCTGAGGACAAAAAAGAAATCAAAGTTCAACTTGGCCTGTATAGGCGGCTTCTTGGCACATCGCTGCCGGGCCTGGTATTTTTGGGAAATGGAGAAATCCAAGAAATTGACGATACGGTAAACCCGCTTGTTAATGAATTCATCACCGAAATGAGCATGATTTTAGAAAGCGACGAGCCCCCATTAGTCCGTTATTCCCATAGTAAGTGCAAAGCGTGTCCCTATTTCTCAATCTGTCGCCCTGATTTCATCGAAAAGGACGAAATAACGCTCATATACGGCATCGATAGCCGCTCTGCTCACCATTTAGAGGAAAAAGGGATTAGCAGCGTCCACGGGCTTTCAGAATGCGATCCAGCAAGCATTCCTGACGTTCCGTATTTAAAAGGTTTCGAGAAAAAGCGGAAAGCTGTCTTTCAGGCCAAATCATGGCTAACAGGTGAGGTGTTCAAGCTTAGTGATTTTGAATTGCCAGAGGGCACTTGGATACATTTCGATGTTGAAGACAATCCGCTTGAACCATCTGGCAACAAACATGTCTATCTCTGGGGCTTCTTAAAACCAGACTACGGTGCCAATGAATTTGAATATTCATGGACAGATACTATGGAAGAGGATCGCAAAGGCTGGGACGGTTTTCTTTCGCTAATCGAAAAATATAAATCCGAACATTCAGATTTGATCATCGCGCATTATTCCAACCATGAAGTAACAACAATAAAACAATATGCCGAACGATATGACATGTTTGGCCATCCTATCGTTGAATGGCTGCTCGGAGAAGAAACGCCGCTTTACGATATGCAGAAACCAGTATTACAAAACCTTGTTTTGCCGCTCCAGGGATATGGCCTCAAAGATATCTGCAAACACAAAGACCTTGTAAACTTTCAATGGGAAGATGAAACGTCCGGCTCTCAATGGTCGATTGTTCAATTCAACGAGTTTCAACAAGAACAAGATGCAGGAAAGCGTGAAGCACTCAAAAACGCCATTCTCGGCTATAACCGCGATGATGTTTTGGCAACTAGAAAATTAGAGGAATGGCTAAGGTCGATGAATGCGATCAGCTAGATAATGAAGGCCGAGCAATGTCGTGGAAAGCAGGTTACTAATCGCAAAAGCATAGAAAAACATGAAAGCAAATTTTGCGGCTTCCAACACCCAGGCCTTCGTGATTACAGCACCAACATTGCCTTTTAACAGAACAGCCAATTCACCAATGCAAAACACAGTCATTGCGACAAAGGCACAATAAGCAAACAACAAACATAAAAACTTTCGTCGATTGAGCTCTTCTGTTTCTTTTTTACCGGAACGCTTAACAGTCAGCTTCATAGGCTCGCCAGAAAACTTACCGTCCAAAATATCGCTTTTGAATGTGGCTATAGCCGCCAGAGATGCGATGTAGAAGGCAACCAGAATTGAAAGCAACTGGTTGATAGAACGAATAAGGCCGTTATCACCGTAGACATTAACATTCTCTGGCAGAAGCAATGCAATTACACTAATGAATAGTGCCAATACAAGCGGAAAACCCCATGTATGTGCACTCAAACTCTTGTTCTCGAGTTTCAGATACAATAAGGGAGTAAAAATCTTAAGCTTCTTGCTCATGGTTTATTAGTCTTCGTATTCACCTGCGGTTTCACGCAGTTTCTGAACCATATCAGCCCGTATCTCAAGACAGGCATTCTCTAATGGTTCATCAAATTCATTAATAAATTCGTTACAGATGAAATATTGTGACAAGATATCCTCACGTTCTGTATCGACCTCAATAGTCTTAATCTGATTATTGCGCGTTTTGATACGAACGTACATTTCTTCGTAGTTGCCTTGTCTGAATTTATTGACCACATCTTGAATAAATGTGTCCTCTGTGTCCGTTTCAATACCACGCTTTACAACAAGCTTAGCTCTTGTCACCTCTTCTTGAACATATCCATGTTCGTCGATCCCATCATCTTCGTGTACGTTATGCTTAACAAATTCGATGTCCTGGAGCGTATTGTTAACCAGCGCTTCTCTCAGCGTATTTGATTGATAACCAACAATTTCAAAAAGGGGACGGTATTCAACATCCTCGTCCTCTCTTTCAAAAGTTTTAGTGGCGCCTTGTTTAAACAAGAAGTTCAAATAACGCTCGACCTGTGAAATGTTGATCCCAGGCACACGCTCTATAAGCATCAAATGCCCGCCGTTTGCTTCTCGTTCTTTTTTGATAAGAATATGGGATGTGACGACCGCGCCTTCATCCTCTTCCTTTTCAATGGATCGAATGGCACTGTCAGTAAAATTTTCATACATGACATCAGGAACATTCTTGTCGCCAGCGCTTACGAGCATACACAGGTAATCACCATTTACGTCCTGAATTTCACGGATTTTCATTTTTCTGGTGTCTTTGTGATAAAGATAATCCGTTGCATCTGCCGTAAACAGAGATTGCAGGACCTCTTCAATTTCGGCGAACGTGTATGTCGGCACATGTGCAGGAACTCTAGCCTCGTTCCTTACAAGCAGACTATTAACAAGCACCCAGCGGTAATTCTTACTTAGTGACAAGACTGATATTCCTTTTACAAAACAAAATGACACCCTAAAGGTAAAATCTAATTTTTTCTCGCAACAATCATTTAAAAAACTAAGTGATTATCCCCTTGACCTAAGTAAGTCAATTTACAATATTTCATGATAAAAGACCGGGAACCCTATTAGGCCAAGATTTATTAGGGTCATAAAAAAGAACCGGTATATTCATCTTAGATAGAATTCGTTCTACATATGATTCGAGTTCACTGTTACCAATGTTTCTTAAAATCA
>JAGRKA010000110.1 GCA_020442475.1 Alphaproteobacteria bacterium
TGAAATGGGTCACAGAGCGGCGCAGAAATCCATCGCCCGGAAGGTGTCTTCCGATCACGAAACGGTGACCCTAGGTAAATTGCTCCGAAATCACCCGCTCCTCGAGCCCGTGACCGGGGTCGAACAGGATTCGGTGCTCGATCGCGGGCTCGGACCGGATGTCGACCCAGTCGATATCGGCGATCGAGATCGAATCGGCATCCGCCATTACCGGCCGCTTGTCGGCTTCGAGCACGTCGAATCGCACCAGCGCCGTCTCGGGCAGCAGCGCGCCCGGCCAGCGGCGCGGGCGGAAGGCGGCGATGGCGGTCAGCGCCAGCACATGGGCGCTGATCGGCAGAATCGGGCCGTGGGCGGAATAGTTGTAGGCGGTCGAGCCCGCAGGCGTGGAGACCAGCGCCCCGTCGCAGACCAGTTCCGCCAGCCGCAGCTTGCCGTCGACGCTGATCCGCAGCTTGGCCGCCTGCGGACCGGCCCGCAGCAGCGAGACCTCGTTGATCGCCAGTGCGCGATGCTCCTCGCCCTTGTGGTCCATCGCGTGCATCGACAGCGGATGAATGACCGCCTGCTCGGCCTCCTTCAGCCGGGCCATCA
>JAGRKA010000111.1 GCA_020442475.1 Alphaproteobacteria bacterium
GCCGGCGAGGTGGTGGTTTCCAGCCGCAGCGCGCAGACGCTGAAGCGGGCGGAGGAACTTTCGCTTGGCGACCGGTATGAAGCCGATGCGGCGGAAGCCGTGCGTGGCGCCGATCTCGTCATCGTGTCGGTTCCGGTCGGCGCGTCCGGCGCGGTGGCCGCGGCCATTGCCGGGACGCTGGAACCGGGCGCCATCCTCACCGATGTCGGTTCGACGAAGCGCACCGTCATCGAGCAGATGACGCCGCATGTGCCTGCCGGCGTCCATCTGGTGCCGGGCCACCCGATAGCCGGTACCGAGCGCTCCGGCCCGGACGCAGGCTTTGCCGAGCTGTTCGAGGGGCGCTGGTGCATCCTGACGCCGCCGGAAGGCACGGATGAAACGGTGATTGCCCGGCTGGGCGCCTTCTGGGAGGCATGCGGCTCGCGCGTCGACACGATGGATGCCGACCACCATGACCGCGTGCTGGCCATCGTCTCGCACCTGCCGCACATCATCGCCTACAATATCGTGGGAACGGCGGACGATCTCGAGACGGTGACCAAGTCCGAGGTCATCAAGTATTCCGCCTCCGGTTTCCGTGACTTCA
>JAGRKA010000112.1 GCA_020442475.1 Alphaproteobacteria bacterium
CATCGGATTGCGCTTCGTCGGCGGGGATGCGGTTGCCAACCTGCGCGGACTGCATCTTGCCGGCAGCACACGGCATGTCGACACGACGCTGTTCGTCGATCATGCCGAGCCCGGCTGCGTCAGCCGCGAGCTGTTCAAGTCGGTACTCGACGACAGGGCGCGCAGCGTCTTCCAGGGCAAGATCCTGGTGCGCCAGAAGGCGCAGAAGACCGACGGCAAGATGATGGCGCAGGCGCTGATGCTGTCGGACGACGCGGAAGCCGATTCCAAGCCGGAGCTGGAAATCTATGCCGACGACGTGCAGTGCGGGCACGGCTCGACCACGGGCCGGGTTGACGACACGCTGCTGTTCTACCTGATGGCGCGTGGCATTCCGAAGCGCGAGGCGACGCGCATGCTCGTTTCGGCCTTTGCCGGCGAGGTCTTCGACGATCTCGACGAGGCGGTTGCCGAGGAATTTTCCGCGGTTGCCGAGGAATGGCTCGAACGCCACCTCGCCTGAAGGAGCGCGATGCAATGGGCGCGAACGGGTACGACGTCGAGGCCGTCCGGCGGGATTTCCCGATCCTGTCGCGCGACGTCTA
>JAGRKA010000113.1 GCA_020442475.1 Alphaproteobacteria bacterium
TTCTAGCGCAGTTTCCGTTGTGAGTAATGTGAAATAAAACGTGCTGCCCTCCCCTGGCGTCGACTCCACCCAAATCTCGCCTCCGCAGCGTTCGACGATCCGCTTGCAGAGTGCCAAGCCAATTCCCGTACCGCTGTACTCGCGGCGATTGTGCAGTCGCCGGAAAATTTCAAAAACCGTCGTTTGATATTGCGATTCAAATCCAATCCCGTTGTCACGAACGGAGAATTCAACCTTGTCGCCCATTTGGCGGGCGCTGACATGAACTTCCGGCGTGGGCTGTTCGCAGTATTTGATTGCGTTGCCGATCAGATTTTGCAGCAAGAGTGCGAATTGTCCTTGATCGGCCATTACACTGGGCAGTGGATCAGCCGTTACGACCGCGTTTTTTTCTTCAATGGCGAGATCCAACGCGGCCTTCGCTTCCAGAAAACAGGCGTTGGCGTCGGTGGCGGTTAAGGGTTTCCCGCGAGTGGTAATTCGGGAAAATTCCAAGAGGTTGCAGATCAGCGTCTGCAGGCGTTTGGCTCCGGCGACGGCGACGTCCACATACTGTTGGGAATCTTCGTCAAGCTTTCCGGCC
>JAGRKA010000114.1 GCA_020442475.1 Alphaproteobacteria bacterium
TTTGCCGTCCTCGCGGCTGCCCGTCTGCACAAAGTCGTTCCAGAACATCCCGCGCATAGCCGCCGGACACCTCGTCCACATCAATATGTGCGTTGGATAAAAGCCGCTCGACATAGCGGTAGCGTTCGTCCATATGCACGATGTCTCGCGGCAAAGCAGACGCCAGTTCCATGGCTATTTGTGAATCAAAAATTGACGGGTGGTGAGTGGATTGTTATTAAATATCGTGTCACCAGTGTGCCACGGGATAAAAACGAAAAAGAGAAAATCTTCGAAACCCTTAGTGAGACTGGAGCGGGTGATGGGGATCGAACCCACGGCCCTCAGCTTGGGAACATTATCCAACCAACAAACCACAACTAACTAGGGTAAGTAATAACAATTCTTTCAGTATGTTAGCAAGAATTAATTATCCTGACGTTTCCTCAAATATCCCACTTTATTACCCCTGAGTGTGCCATGAGTGTGCCACGGAGGGATATTTTTCAAGCACATCCACAACGATAGATTTCAAATTACTTCTTGACGCATGCGCCTGAAATATGAGTTAGTAGAGCCATGAATACGAAAATCTTACA
>JAGRKA010000115.1 GCA_020442475.1 Alphaproteobacteria bacterium
TGAAGCCTATCGGGATTTCGGACGGGGCTCGGGCCATCCGGCGCAGCTCAATTTCGGCGATTGCTTCGCCTATGCGCTCGCCAAAGCGCTGAACGAGCCGCTGCTGTTCAAGGGCGCGGACTTCGCGCACACGGATGTGAAACGGGCGTTTTAAGCGTTGCCGCGGGCTTGCAAGGCGCGGGGCCGTTTGCTAGACGACGCCTGCCGATGCGCCGGCCCCAAACCGGCGCATTTGACTTGCGGTCGTGGCGGAATTGGTAGACGCGCTAGCTTGAGGTGCTAGTTGGGCAACCAGTGGAGGTTCGAGTCCTCTCGACCGCACCAACCCCAGTGGTTGTTGGCGCTTCAGGAATGGCGCAAACGAAAGCCCGGTTCGCGAGAACCGGGCTTTGTTATTCCGGGGCGCCGTCGTGCTGGCGCGCTCAGTTCGAGGCGAAGCAATACAGCAGCGCGCCGCCGCCGGTCGCATTCAGCGCCGGAAGGCTGCAGCCGCGGCTCGGGTGCGACGAGTTCCACGAGTGGGACGGCACGTCGTCGCGCAGGCCCATGCGGTCGGCATGGCCGACC
>JAGRKA010000116.1 GCA_020442475.1 Alphaproteobacteria bacterium
AAGGCGATGCGCCGACCCCGGATTTCATCTGCGAGGCGGCGGCCACGGCCATGCGCGAAGGGCGTACGTTTTACGGTCCCGTTCTGGGGCGCGAGGAATTGCGGCAATCCTTGTCCGAATATTACGAGCGAATTTACGGTCTGGATATCCCTTCCGAGCGCATTTTCGTGACTTCCTCCGGCTCCACGGCGATGCATCTTTCGCTGGCGGCGTTGCTGGACAAGGGAGACGAGGTGGTCGCGATCACGCCGATCTGGAAGAACCTGATCGGGGCGATCGAACTGACGCAGGCCGACACGACGCAGGTGCAGCTGGATTATATCGACAATGAATGGACGCTGGACCTTGATAAGCTCTTTGCCGCCGTGACGGAGCGCACCAAGGTCATTCTCGTTGTCACGCCGTCGAACCCGACGGGCTGGACGGCCACGAAGGAGGAAATGACGGCCATCCTCGATTTCGCGCGGGAACGCAATATCTGGGTGCTCTCGGACGAGGTGTACGGCCGCATTGTGTACGAGGGTGTACGCGCCCCGAGCTTCCTTGATGTGGCGCGGGAGGACGA
>JAGRKA010000117.1 GCA_020442475.1 Alphaproteobacteria bacterium
TAGCGCTACGACTGGGTGATAGAACCGTCACGTTCACCGGCGATGTCGGCCGTCCGAATGATCCGATTATGAAGCCAGCAGATCCGCTGGAGCCGACCGACTACTTGGTCACCGAGTCGACGTACGGTGATCGACGACACCCAGCCGAGGATGTGACGAGCGCGCTCGCTCAGATCATCCGCGAGACCGCGGAGCAGGGGGGTGCCCTCCTCGTGCCGGCCTTCGCGGTCGGTCGCGCGCAACACCTCCTACACATCGTCGCGCAGCTCAAGTTGAAAGGCGCCATCCCTGACATTCCGGTGTTTCTCGACAGCCCGATGGCGATCAGCGCGACCGGGATTTTTTGCAGACACAAGGAGGATCACGGACTCTCCGACGATGCGTGTCACCTCATGTGCTCGAGCGCCCAATACACGCGAACTCCGGACGACTCGAAGGCGATCGACCGGCGTTCGGGCCCGATGATCATCATCGCCGCGAGCGGTATGGCGACAGGCGGTCGAATCCTTCATCATCTCCGACGCTTTCTCCCGGGGGAGAGGAACACGGTCCTTATTG
>JAGRKA010000118.1 GCA_020442475.1 Alphaproteobacteria bacterium
CAGCCAGGAACTGGCGTTTTTTTTTTTTTTTTTCTTCCCGACGTTTTTCGATCCGACCTTCTTTGTTTTCGATCCAGGCATTGAGTTTTGCTTCAGCCTGTTCTTCCGTAAGGGCACCTTTCTGAACGCCAAGTGCGAGGTGTTTTTGATACATCAAACCCTTAAAGCGCAAAATAGCCCGAACCGTATCAGTTGGTTGTGCCCCTTTCATCAACCAGTCATAGGCACGTTCGCGATCAAGCACGATGGTGGCAGGAATGGTGAGTGGGTTGTAGGTGCCGAGTTTTTCAATGTAGCGGCCATCACGGGGAGCGCGCGCATCAGCGGCGACAATGTGGTAAAACGGAGCCTTTTTACGGCCTTTCCGTTGAAGACGCAGTTTAACTGCCATGGTAAGCGAAAATTTTAGTTAAGAGATAGAATCTCGCCCGGTTTCTTATTAGAAAATAACGCCGGGCTTTTCGAGCGCGCAAAGGTACGCCAACTGAATTGATCTAACCAAATAACTTTATATTTTAATCGGGGAATACTTAATTTCCTACCTTTGTGTCCTTCAA
>JAGRKA010000119.1 GCA_020442475.1 Alphaproteobacteria bacterium
TGGGGCAGGAACTGACAATTGAGTATGAAGGGCAGCAACGGGTTATCCGGCTGCCCTTGATCGGTGCCTACCAGACCGCCAATGCCCTGGTTGCAGCCGGGCTGGTGATCGCAACCGGTGGCGATCCTTCGATGACATTCGACGCGGTGTCGCGGCTCCAGCCCGTGCGCGGGCGGCTCGAGCGGGCAGCGATCACCCCGAGCGGGGCACCGGTCTATATCGATTATGCGCATACGCCCGATGCGCTGGAGGCGGCAATCGAGGCACTGCGTCCGCATGTCTCGGGCAGGCTGTTCTGCGTCTTCGGCGCGGGCGGCGACCGTGATCATGGCAAGCGCGCGCCGATGGGGGCGGCTGCCTCGCGTCACGCCGATGTCGTGATCGTCACCGATGACAATCCGCGCGGCGAAGATGCCGGGGATATCCGCCGCGAGGTCCTGTCCGGTGCGGGTGACAACGCGATCGAAATCGGCGACCGGCGTGAAGCCATCGCTCACGCAATCGGCCAGGCGGAGAAGGACGATATCGTCCTCGTCGCGGGCAAGGGCCACGAGG
>JAGRKA010000011.1 GCA_020442475.1 Alphaproteobacteria bacterium
AGGCTCTGGTACCGCCCGCACGTTGCGGTTTGACGCCAATCTCTTATCTGCTAAAATGCCCGAAATCATATCAAAGACGATCAGCTTGTTGCGGTTTGACGCCAATCTCTTATCTGCTAAAATCCTCGGGGTCGATTGCCACTGCGCCGGCTTGTTGCGGTTTGACGCCAATCTCTTATCTGCTAAAATCCATAATTTTTCCTTTCTAACAGTGAATTTGTTGCGGTTTGACGCCAATCTCTTATCTGCTAAAATCCTTGTTGATAGGTCAAATCAGCATCAATAGTTGCGGTTTGACGCCAATCTCTTATCTGCTAAAATTCCGGTCTCCTTTAAAACTTGACGTGTTTGGTTGCGGTTTGACGCCAATCTCTTATCTGCTAAAATATCTCTCTATTTAAGCCCCTGTTTCAGGGGCTTTTTTTTTGCTTTTGGCAGAGTAAAAAATGAACATTCCGGCCTTAAAATAAAGCAAATTGCTCCGGTTTTTCTGGCATACGTCCCACATTACGATTCTGGATGGTCACAATGTCGGAAAATTGTTTGTCCGTAAAAAGCAAAATACTGATTTTGCCGCCGGGCGGCGCAGCCATTTTGATCTTTTTCACGTAAGGGTCAGTACGGCTGCGGTCCCCGCAAAAGCGGAAATAGACGGAAAACTGGGACATCTCGAACCCTTCGTCCAGCAGGAACTGACGAAACTTCGTTGCTTTTTTCCGCTCCTTCGGCGTACCGACGGGCAGATCAAACATAACCATCATCCACATCAGCCTGTGCCCGCTCAAATGTTCCATAGCCCTCCTCCTGCGCCTGCCAAAGCGGCGGATTGGATACCGGCAGGTCAAGCTTTGTCGCCTTGCCGTTTTCATAAATTTTGGCCAGTGATTGCGCTGTTTTTTGTATGGCCCGGCGCATGGGATATATGCCGTCTTTCATCGGAATCGCCATTTCTGCCATGCTGGCCAGCAGACGCTTCGCGTCCGGTGTAACTTCTTGGCACCCCTCCTGCCCCAGATGCCAGACGACAAAATCCGCATAGGGGCGGTAAGGTTCTATTATATCGTCCACAAGCCGCATAGCATTATACGCATTGCGGTGATGGATACCGATCCCCGGATGCAGCCCCGAGGCCAGCAACGCCCGCGCCACGCTGGAGCGAATAATCGTATAACCGTAATTGAGCAGCGCGTTCTCCCCTTCCAGAGCGCGGTTACGCCGGAAATTGTTTCCGAATAACAGGCTCCAGTAACGCCGGGCGGCCTGCCCCTCTATATTTTCCGGATCGCCTGAACGAACCTTGTCGATCAACGCCTCGACCGGAATTTTGTTCTTCTCAAGGGATTCCAGCACACTTGCCTGGCCCCTGATCTTGGATTGAATAATCTGTTTCCAGAGTTGCTTGGCCAGCGGCTGCGTCGCACTGATTTGTGCGTCAATGCGGGCCGATTGCGTATGATGGCCGTCAACCGCCCATAAAAACGCCGCCGGGGCATGATTGGGCCCGCAGATCACAAACGGAGTGCCCCGCTCCGCCAGCGCCGTCAGGAGATTATTCGAATAGGTCAGGCCATGTGCGTTGGCGATTACCGCGCTGATATCGTCCAGCGGAATGCGCCCCAGCTCTTCCCTGCCCTCGGACACGGTCATAAAGCCGCGAAAGGCGGCCAGATGACGGTTGTCGGAAGCGATTTCTACAATGCGTTCTACACTCATAGAGTGTATTTAAGCGGCTTTTTGTTTATTTTCGGTTAACGCCGCTTTCGGATCTTTAATCCGGCCTGTGATATCGACAGAGATTTTGCGGGCGTTTTTCTTCTGGAGTTGCGCTGCTGATGCCGCCCAACTGAGTTTATCCGCTTCTTCTGCTGCAATGCGGTGATCCCGGAAATACACAACGCCGCTTGTCATCTTTTTCACCCGGCAGATTTTTGTTTTCCCCTCTTCCTCATAGGCCACCATATCGTTAATTTGGAGGCGCATGACTTTCTTCGCGGTCGGGTAATCCTTTTGCCACCCCGGGATGAAATCTTTCTGGTGCGCATGGAAATTGGAGATAATCTCTATGCCCCATGTCCCGGCATTTTTTCCATGCTTGATCTCATAAATTTCCGCGCAATAATTTCCGCCCAAGGAGTAATATTTATAAGGCTGCGCCCTCTCTTCGCCTTTTTCGCCGGGCTGATAAATCGGGATCATCGTCTCCGGCGAGCGTTCGACATGCACGCGCAAGCGGCGGATATTCTTCTTGTCCGAAAGCTCTGCCAGCGCGGCTTTAAACTCGGTGCTGCCGTCTTTGCATCCTTCAACCGCATTCAGCAATGTTTGCCGCCAGACGGGATCGGCCACAGCCTCAATATCCTTACGTTTTGTAAAACCACTAACGGCTTTACGTGTGACATAGATCATTGTGCCTTTTTTCGGATCGCCCGGGCCAACAAGGCCATAAGCGGTCTCCTGATGAAGCCCGGCGACAGTCTTGCCCTGCTCCGCAGCCTTGCGGGCGTTGCCGTGATCGGGCTTATAGGAGATGACCATGGCTTCGGCTTTGTCCTGAAGCTGTTCGCGGAAGCCTTCGAACGGTTCGGGCATACGGATTTTATCCCGGTCGTCTTCATTGAGACGGGAGGCTGCCTGCAACATTCCGCGCGTCGTACAGCCGACAACAAAGGCGTCAATCGCATGGTGACGATGGTTGCTACGGTCTTTCTTTTCGGAGTCATCGTCGAAAATATTGTTCAGCCCCCACTTGCGCCGCATCAGCGCGGTGAGTTGCCCCGGAATGCCGTATACGCGGCTTTCGCCCTTCGGCGCTGCGACGACAAACGAAACATATTCCCGGGCTTTCTTTGTCATATATTGCGTATCGGTCAGTTGCCGGGCGATCAAATCTTCGCTCTTACCTTTGGCAATTTCCCATGCATCCTCCTTAAACCGCCAACGTTTATTTTTCGGCAGGTTTTCGGCGCGGGCGAGAATATCGCTCCATTCCGGCGTATGGCCGAAGGCTTCATAAGGACTCCTGTTGCCTTTAATCCGGTTCGCGCTGCGATGAGACAGAACCTTGTTCGCCGGGCTGTCGTTATAGCTACGGGAGAAAGGCAGCAAATGCTCAATCTCAAATTCACCGGAGAAAATGTCATGAATACCGATCTGTTTTCCCGTGAAAGGACAACAGCGCTTGGTTGGATCGTCGGACAAATCCTCCCACATTTTAAATTGCAGGCGGTTTTTATAATTCGGCGTTTGACCGAGTTTTTCCAGTTCGACATTAATCCGCTCATTCCGTTCACGGTTCTTTTTCTGCTCTTTATTATGTTCCTGTAACCGGTCGCGGCCGTATTTGAGTTCCCGCGCCAGTTCGATCGCCACCTCACCCGGCGGGCCGTAAATGTCGATCAGGGCATTGACCAGCTTGCGGAGCTGGTTCAGCGCAATATGCACAGTCGGGTTATTGATTTTGCCGTAGTATTTTTCAGGGTTATCTTTATCCTCTTCCGCGTACGTTCCCCCGATCACCGCCGCTTCCAGCGCCTGCCCGTAATAAGGCAGTCTGTCAAAAACTTCGCCGGTGCGGAAATCGGAGTGATGGTATCCGGCTTCCTTGCAGGCCTCATGATAGCGCAGCCCTTTCTCCAGACCCGGCAGGATTTTATGGATGGCTTTGAGGGACAGGCGGCCGTAGCCGTCTTTTAGCGGCGCGTCGCAGATTTTTTCCGCCTGTTCCACGGAGACCCTGTAATCGCGGATGAGCGTTTCGATGACCGTTTCCGGGTCCGGCTCCTTCATCAGGAATTCAACGATGTCTTCCTGCTGCTCCGCGCTGAAATCATGCCATGCGTCCCCAAAGCATTCTTTTTTGCTCAAGAGGAAATTCGTGCTATTGCCGTTCAGCCCCTTGCGGTTTTCAGCGGCTTCCAGATTGAATTTCACAGTGCCCGCCAGCCCTAAAAGCTTGCGAATAGCGTTAAAGGTCATTTCCTTTTTATTTTGCAGCGCTTCGGCGATTTTTTGCCGATCCTCCACAGTTAGCCACGGATCGGTTTCCTCCATCTGGTCGATTTCCAGATTATTGACCTCCTGTAGAATACGGAAGCGCTGCGCCGCCGGGCTGGCAAGGCGGGCGCGTTTTTCCTTGTTCTCAAACGTACACCATCCCACAGGCTGCGGCTTCAAGGGCCGCTGGTAAAAAATAATTTCTTTGAGCTTTTTACAGACATCATCCGTCAGTTCTGAATGAAAGCTCTGTTGCTTGTTCAGGATAAAATCCACTTCCTGCGCGTACATCTCCCGCGCGGGGTAAAAATCATATTCGTTTTTCTGCCCTTTGGTTTCCGGACGCGCCAAAACACCTTCATGTTTTTTGTGTTTTTCGTACAGGAATTGCCCCAACGTTTTCACACCCGCAGCCATCATCGCCTGTTCCAGTTCGGCAATGCCCTTTTTGATCGCACCGCCCTCATTGTCTTTGCTATCAGCCTTGCGGTTGCTCTTAAATCCCCGCCTCTGGTTGATATGAAACAAAGCGCGGCCCAGTTCAGGCAGGGTGACTTTTTCAATGGCGGCGCGGGCACGAAGTTCGTACGGGTCTTTCAGTTCAAGCGCTTTACGTTCTTCCCTGCCCTGCGGCATCAGGCCGGTTTCGATCATATACTCCATTAAACGGCGGCGGCGGCCCAGATAACGATCCCGGCGGCGGCCCATACCGCGCGAACCCCGGCGGGCAACGGCCAGCGGCTCCTTGCTTTGCGCATCGCGCCCGTCCGGGAATATCCGCACGCCCATATCCAGAATGCCGCAGATATCGCCCTTTTCATCCAGATCCAGTGCGCACCATCCCAAAGAGGTCGCGCCCATATCAATCGCCAGCCGGTAGGTCATTTTTTTCTCCTTTTTAAATCCCCTATCTTGACGTAGCGCAACTCATGGTGTAGATGCAAGGGTATAGCAGATAAGTGATTGGCGTTTTACCGTTAACAAGACGCAGAATATCACAAAATGAAACGGTGGGCTCCGGCCCGCCGTTTTTTCTTCCTGTGGCTCTGTCAAAAGCTAAATTCAGGTAAGCGAGCCCTTTTGGCAATAAGGCGGCAAAGGCAAAGCTGACCAATAAACCGGCGAACATGGGCACAGTTGGGGAGGGGGATGCAATGAACGACCCCGCCCCAAGGGACGAGGTATCAAACTCCCTCTCCCCCACGGGGAGAGGGTTGGGGTGAGGGGGCTTACGGACTCTAATGCGCCCTCAAACCTACCACCCCCACCCTACCCTCCCCTCCCCCTCAAGGGGGAGGGTATGAAGAGGGAAACGCTGCAAGCGGTGATGAATTTAAACCCGGAAAAGATTTAACGGTGTTGTGCGGTTCGACATCGAGTATGATACTTGGGCGTTAAAGAATCCCCCCCATGCCTGTATTTTCAAACGCGCCTCAGGAGAGCATGAATACACAAAGCCTTATCGAACTGGGAAAAGCGCTGTTCCAAAACGGGCAGTATCCGGAAGCCCAACTTAAATTCGCAGAGGCCGTGCTTGCAGAATCCGGTAACGCTGAGCATAAGGCTCTTTTTGTACAATCGCTGACAGGCCGGCCATTCCCCCGTTATGATGAAACCATTAAACAGGCCATAATGTTCTGTTTTGCGGAGAACACGCTCAGGCACTTACCTTTGTTTTTCTCGTGGCATGCCCTGCTCTTGCATGCACCGGAAACCGCAATTCTGGCCCGGATTGAAGCCTGTGAAACCTATGAAGACATGCGAACCTTATTGGCCGAGGCACAGGATTCATACTCCCCCCTTTTAAACAGCGCCTTTTTACAGCAAGGCCTCAAAAAGCTTCTGATTAAGAACTATGCATTTGAACGGGTTTTAACCGGGTTAAGGCGCTACGTGCTCCTTGAGGCCTCCCCGAAAGAATGCGCAAAACACAAGCCGTTCCTGAGCGCGCTGGCCACGCAGTGTTTTTTTAACGAGTACCTGTTTTATGTGACAGCAGAGGAGCAGGCCAAGCTTGACCATCTACGCCACAAGCTCACGGAGACAGCGGATGAGACAGAGATCCTGCTTTATGCCTGTTACCGACCTTTATGGGATGCACCGGATGCACAAAGCCTGCTCACCCGCTTTTCAGGTGACGCGTGCTCTGCGGATATGGTGGAACTTCTCCAGATCCAGATTGAAGACCCTCTGGAAGAGCGCCGCCTGAAGGATACGATCAAACCTTTCGGAGCAATCTCGGATCAAACGTCGCAAGCCGTACAGGCACAATATGAGGAACATCCCTTCCCCCGCTGGGTGGCATGCGGTCATACGAGAAGCGGCGAAAAGGCAAAACTCAGCGCAGGGCGCAAGATCCTGATCGCCGGATGCGGAACGGGACAGCAGGCCGTGACGGCGGCGATGAATTTCCCCCTCGCCGAGTTGACGGCCATCGACCTGAGCAAAGCCAGCCTCGCCTATGCGCACAGAAAGGCCGAGGAATACGGGCAAACGAACATCACCTTCAGGCATGGCGATATTCTGGATGTCGCATCTTTGGGTGAGCGCTTCGATTATATCGTCTGCGGCGGCGTCCTTCATCACATGAAAGTGCCTGAAGACGGATTCCGAGCACTTAAGGGCGTCCTGAAGCCGGACGGTATTATGCGGATCGCTCTTTATAGCGAGATTGCGCGCAGGCAGATTGTAGCCGTACAAAACTGGATCATGGAACAGGGCTTCCCTCCGACAAGTGAAGGCATCCGGGATTTTCGAAAACGTTTCATGGAGGGCGGATACCGGGATATTTTTACCGCTAACACAGCCATACCTTATTTCGATTGTTTCTCCGTATCGGAGACCAGAGATTTGTTCTTCCATGTGCAGGAACACCGTTTTACCTGCCCCGCCCTGAAAGATATTCTGTCCTCACTGGCGCTTGACCTGCTGGTTTTTGCGCCCGAAGCCTATGGCCTGCACCAAAGATACAGGCAGCTTTTCCCCGATGATCCCCATGCCACCAACCTCGATAACTGGCACATCATCGAGCAAAACAACCCCGGCCTGTTTATCGGCATGTATAAATTTTATACGGCCCCCAAAGGACAACACGCACCCGGAGCAATCCCTGCATGGCTGGCCATGGGCTAGGGTTTAAACCGTGATCAATGACCCGGAAGCTTTCAACATTTCACATTCAATCCAGGGAAGAGCGCTTGAAAAAACAGACTATGCATTGCATAAATGGCACCCATGAACGTATAGAATGCCAGAAGCGGATTTGCCGTTCCCCTTGAAACACAAGAAAGAAAGCCCCCTAAACTTGCTTAAGGTCATAGCCGCACGGATCAGCTCTGTTTTCCGGACGAGAATGGCTCTCTTGCGGGCCATGTCGTTGGCCGACCAGATTTTATTTTCAGCGGCGAACTTCGTGCTGACTCTCATTTTGGTTAGACATTTTTCTGATGAAAAAGTAGAGGCATATGGTATTGCGCTCTTCTCCGTACTTATTTTACAAGGCGTACAACGCACCTCTTATATTCTGCAAAATGCTGTGCTGCCTGCACCTATCTTCCGGCGGAGAGCGTCTCGGGTTTTGGGACAACATCTCATTTTTCTGGTCTTGTTGACTTTGGCAGTTCTCCTGATTTCCAGCGCACTTTTTCTGTTTCCGTCCGGTAAGGATGTCTGGGCCATTCTCTATGCCACTGCTGCTTGCGCGATGATTTATATGCATCTTGATTTCGACAGGCTGTGCCTCATAAAGCATGATCGTTATTTCGATTCCTTTATATTCTCAGCTCTTTACTTTGTTCTGATCGCTTCATCTTTTTTTGCCGTCTCTTATCTTAATATGAGTTTTGCCGCACTTATGGGAGTCATGGTCCTTTACGGTGCCGGCAAATTATTCCGCCTGTTATTTATTGTCGGTCTTCCAGATTTTTTCTGGGGCTGGACGATGTTCAAAAAAAGTATCAGAACCTGCTTTACCGGATCCATCCTTGGCATTCTTGGATGGGCGGGTTTTGCCTCTGCACCCCTATTTGTTCTAAGCGCCTTTGCTCCATCCGTGCAATCTGCGGCCTACGTCGTCACAAGAAGCCTCTTACAACCTATAAATGTGATTGCCCGCAGCCTTGATGTCATCGACAAAAATACGTTTCAAACAGGGCAAGGCGCCTCCCTCCTCCACCTCAAGCAAATCCTTTTTAGGCAACTCTCTATTTATGCAATTTTTGGTGCTGTTACAATTGTCGGAACGCTCCTTTTCGGTGAGCTTGCGCTCCATATCCTTTACGGCGAAAAATATGACGATTTCCATGGGATCCTGATCGGTTGGGCCGTGTTTGTATCGTTAATGACCGTTATGTTTCCCCTTGAAACGGCCTTAACAAAAACCGGGAGAATTCAAGCCTACAATATATGGAAGCTCCCCGCTGGTGTGACCGGGATCATTCTGGCGGTACTGCTGTGCCCTCCCTTTGGAGCAAGTGGCGCCATGGCTGCCACGATCGGCGGCGCTATCGTTTGTCTTGGCGCGTGCTTGTGGCTGATCCGGGATGTTATTCGGACGCCCGGCGCCCCTCTCCCCGGTTCTTTGTCAGGAGGATAGGCTTTTAGCGTTGCGTGAGAGCTGAAAACCTTAGAAACCATCTGGCGGAGAAGGGGGGATTCGAACCCCCGAAGGGCGTGAACCCTTACTGCTTTTCGAGAGCAGCGCATTCAACCACTCTGCCACTTCTCCTTAAACCACCGCTTTTATACATGATATAACGGGTTTTACAAGACGCGGCGATCCCCCTCCTCCGCCATTGCCAGCGGGAGGGATTTCCGGTAGATTTTATGGGCAAGCTGCGCGGCGTTCTTCGCGTTTTTTCCTCACCGGTCGGGAGTTCCCCATGAGACGTTTTTTATCCTTTTTCTGCCTCTTGCCTCTATTTGCCGGAGGCTGCGCCTACGTCAAGGACACGTCCAATCAGAATATAACGGTGTTGACACCCGGCGCAGAGGACGCGCAGTGCTATGTTTACGTTGAGGGGCTGCGTTACAGCTTCAACCCGCCGGAAACGGTCAATATCTTCAAATCTAAAGAAAATCTTGAAATTGACTGCCTCGCCCCCGGCAATCGCCGGAAGAAAATCAGTGTCCCGGCAACAATTGCAAAAGCCTCTGCAGGAAACGTTGCAACCGGTGTTCTTCCAGGCGCGACTTGGGATTATCTCTCCGGTGCGATGTTCCGCTATCCGGATGTGATCGAGGTTGATTTTACGGGCATGCCTGTCAGCCCGGAATCTATGCCGGCACAGAATAACCCGGATATTGTCCAGCCGGAAGATTATACTCTGGAGCAATTTACCCCAACACGTCCCCGCCTGAACGGCGATCGGGAGGCTCCGCCGCCCGAGTTGCTCCGCAGAGGGCATGGCGGAGGCAGTGCGGCGATGACGTTTGACGGCTCCGGCTATGCAGTGGAATCACTTGAGCCTGTCGAAGGAAAAGGCGATTTGATGGATGTTGTTAAGGATCTGGGGCCGGAGATCAATCCCGCCGGACCTGCTGCTGCCGGAACCATGGGCCCCACACTACCGGAGAGTGAACCCGTTCCGCTTTATCCGGGCCAATAAAAGACTGGAGTTTGCCTCAGGCCTGAGGTGTGAGGCGGCGAACGGCAACGATGCCGCCATAGGCTTCTGCCACATCCTCACAATTCTCTATACAGGTCGTCATATGCCGCGCGGTCGCGTTAATTACGCGCTCTCCATCAAGCATAATCCCGACATGCCCCTTGAAAAAGACGAAATCCCCGCGTTGAAGGGTGGCGTGCCTGAAGTCCTCACCAAGTGTATCTTGCTGCTGCGAGGAGTCGCGCAGGCATGGATGTCCGGCGGCCATCGCGCAAAGCTGTGCAAGGGCAGAGCAATCCAGCCCCGCACTTGTGCGTCCGCCCCACAGATAAGGCACGCCTTCGAAACGCAGCGCCGTTTCCGCCGGGTCCGGGGCTGGCGCGCGCTCTGCCGCATCAGCAAAATGCGCGGCAAAAACCCACCCGCCATGCTCTGTCAGGGTAAAGCCGTTTTCGTGTTCCTTGCTAAGTGTCACAGGGGACAGAAAAGACAACGCCATTAAGGGGGGTGCCTTGAAATCCGGCGCAGGGTAGATATGGCTTCTGAGCATCTTGAGCCGGTGTGTAGCTTCCGTGACCCGGTCGCTGAGACTGTCTGCGCGGATATAGCCCTCATAGCCGTCCGTCAAGCTTCGGGCTTTCACCCAGCCCACACCGTCTGCGTTCTCCGGGGGAGCCTCAAGGATATCAACCTGCTCTCCGAACAACAGCTCATTAGAGCCTTCCGCACGCGCGTCCGGCTCAAGGCGCATAAAGGCAGAACTTGTTTGAACCTGTGCGCGCCGTTCAGCCATAACGCTTCTCGATCAGAGCGAATGCCGCCCGCAAGCCTGTGTCACACCCACCGACTGGCCGCCCCGGCTTACCGGCTTGCTCCCATGCGAAGACATCCAGATGCACCCAGCTGGGAGTGCCCTCGAGGAAGCTTTGCAGGAATAAGGCGCTATAGATCAAATCGCCCGGTGTGCCTGCGCTGTTAATCAGGTTTGCTATGGGGCTGTCCATAACTTTCTTATAGGGTGCCCAGAGCGGCATGCGCCAGAGCGGATCGCCGATCTCCATCGAAAGCGCACTAAGCGTTTCTGCGACTTTGTCGTCATTAGAGAACATTGCGGGGATGTCCGGCCCCAAAGCCGCACGGGCTGAGCCTGTCAGCGTTGCAAAATCAATAATGAGATCAGGTTTTTCTTCGCTCGCCAATGTCAAGGCATCAGCGAGGATCAGGCGGCCTTCGGCGTCCGTATTGGTGTTTTCGACCGTAAGCCCCTTGCGGCTGCTGAGGATATCGCCGGGGCGGAATGCCGTTCCGGAAACCGCGTTTTCGACTGCGGGCACCAGAACGCGGAGCCGGACGGGCAAGCCTGTTTCCATGATCATCCGTCCCAACGCCAGCGCATGTGCCGCACCGCCCATATCTTTTTTCATCAGGCGCATATATTGGGAGGGCTTGATATCCAGCCCGCCTGTATCGAAGCAGACCCCTTTACCGATCAGGGTCAGTTTCGGATGTTTCGGGTCACCCCATGTCAGGTCAATCAAGCGCGGGCGGCGTGGACTGGAATCTCCGACGGCGTGGATGAGCGGAAAATCTTTCTCAAGCATCTTGTCTTTAACGATTTTGATCTGTGCCTTGGGGTGCTCTGCCGCAATATGACGGGCCGTTTTTTCCAACTCCTCAGGGCCGAGTACGTTCGCAGGCGTATTCACCAGATTGCGCAAGAGAGCGATGCTGCCGACAAAAGCGTTTACTCTCTTTTTGTCTGTTCCCTTGGGCCAGAGAAGCTTTGGGGTATCCTTTTCTTCCTGCCTTTTATAGCGGTCATAGCGGTAACAGCCGAGCGCCCAACCGGTACAGGCCGTTACAAGCTCTTCCGCACTCAAGCGCTCTGCTTCTTTCGCTGAAACCTCAAAGGACAGTGCGGATAGGGCAACAGCAGACAGAGTCTTGCGCAGGGTTTCAGCTGCGCGGGCAAAATCCGTAAGGGCCAGAGTCTGACCTGTCCGCAATAGGAGCGCCTCAAGCTGTCCGTCTTTTCCTAAAAGCAGGAGTGTTTTGGGTCCGCTTTCCGTGCCAAAACCACTTTCCTCCGCTTGGGTACGAAACGCTTTATTTGCTGTTTTCAGCCATGAGGCACCGCTTTTCTCGGTCAGCGGGATAATCGGGATATGCCGTTTACGGGCGCGGGTCAGAAAAGGAGACGGCGTATTAAAAAAATCCTGAATCATGATGATCAATCCGGTTTGGCTTTATTAATAAGGGCTACCATATAGCTTCGCTCTCTCCAAGGATGCTCTTGCCAGTGCGCGCTTGACGATGTTGATATGTTTCTTCCGAAACTGATTTTAAGAGGGGCAGCGTTTTTTCCACTTGCATCTGTGCGCCTTCTTCCCTATTTTTCGGTGTCTTCATCAAAGAGGGCCCGTAGCTCAGCTGGGAGAGCGTTGCACTGGCAGTGCAAAGGTCGGCGGTTCGATCCCGCTCGGGTCCACCATTTTTATTCCTCCTTCTACTCCTTATGTTTTGCTTTCTCCATAAAAGCTGATGGCTTTTGAAAACGAGTATTTCAGAGACCCGCCTCAACTTCAGGAGATAAGCGCGGGAGATACATAACGCTTAATAAATCAACACAACCCTCTGACTCCATTATGTGAATCTTGCTTTTAGCTTGACACCGAATCCTGAATGATTCATGATTCGCTATTCTTGATGAAGGAGATTTTAAGAATGTCGAGTCAAAAATCAGAAATATCCACCGATTCCATCCTTGTTGGCGATTGCGTCAAAATCATGAACGCCCTGCCTCAGGAAAGCGTGGATCTTGTTTTTGCCGACCCGCCTTATAATCTTCAGCTTGGCGGCGATTTGCACCGCCCGAACAACTCCAAGGTTGATGCCGTTGATAATGACTGGGATCAGTTTGAAAGCCTGAAGGCCTATGACGAATTCACAAAAAACTGGCTGGAAGCCGCACGCGGCGCTTTGAAACCGGACGGCAGCCTTTGGGTTATCGGTTCCTATCACAATATTTTCCGGCTTGGTTACATCCTTCAGGATATGGGGTTCTGGATTCTCAACGACATTATTTGGCGAAAAACAAACCCGATGCCTAATTTTCGCGGACGGCGTTTTACGAATGCTCATGAAACACTCATCTGGGCCGGGAAATCAAAAGAATCCAAATATTTCTTCAACTATGAGGGCATGAAATCCCTGAATGAAGATCTGCAAATGCGCTCGGACTGGACTTTGCCGCTATGCACCGGTGCCGAACGCCTTAAAGACACGGACGGCGGGAAAGCGCACCCGACGCAAAAACCTGAATCCCTTCTCTATCGCGTTTTACTCTCCTCCACACGCAAGGGCGATACGGTGCTGGACCCGTTCTTCGGAACCGGCACGACCGGCGCTGTCGCACGGAAACTTGGACGGCATTTTATTGGAATTGAGAGGGAAGAAAGCTACGCGGCCTTTGCCCGCGAGCGCATCTCAGAGATAGAGCCTTTGCACGACACGCTGATCGAACATAAAGCCAAGCGCGAGCAACCCCGCGTTCCCTTTGGTACACTTATAGAGCGAGGTCTCCTTAAGCCGGGCACGGTTTTAACGGATGCGAAGGAAAACCACAGCGTCAAGGTCCATGCAGACGGCAGCGTTATTGCCCAGAACCGCCTTGAACCTCTGCGCGGCTCTATCCACAAAGTCGGCGCGGCACTTCAGGATGCGCCCTCATGCAATGGCTGGACATACTGGCATTACCGTGAGAAAGGGCGCACTATGCCGATTGACAGGCTCCGGGAAAAAATCCGCGCAGAAATGAATTAATACCGGCGCCTATTCTTTTTCTTTGTCCGTACCTTTAGCGGCCTTCGCAGCGCGTTCTTTTTCAATTCGAGCCTTTCGAGCTTCATACTGAGCCTTCATCTGCTCTTCAAAGCGGGATTTACGCTTGCGGCGACGGAAGCTTTCCGCATAAAGCAATTCCGTACGAGCCTGATCGGCATATATCTCATACCCTTCCAGGATACCTAAAAAACCTGCAAGCCATGGCCCCTCTTTTGTTTTAATATCTTCTTGATACGAATACAGCCTGACATTCATAACAAGATAAACTTTTCGCATATCATAAAGAATATCATTCGTTTGCTTATCTGCGCTTAGCTTCATAAAATCTTCGGTTTTTTCGGCATTGAATTTTTCAGCCTTTTCCTGATCAAGCGGTAAAAAATCCAGACTGAAAGGCCGGCTAAGCTGAACGATCAGGCCTTTCGGGTAACGTGGGATCGGATAGTCCCTGTCACAAATCTTGGATTTATTATCTGTAGCCATCATTTCAAAACGCAGCACGCCTAGAATCTTATATTCGTCAGCGATATTAAAGCCTTCTTTCTTGAAATTATAATCGGCGAGATTGATCGGCTGCATAAAGGTGAAACGCAGGGGAAAATTCTTTTTTTGTTTCTGAATGTGCTCACGGCCGGCTTTCCGGATATCGTGCCACTCAAATTCGTTATGAAAGTAATCGCGGTATAAATCGCACTCATTAATCATCAGGAAATTGTCGATATCTTCGTCATTTTCGATATCAAGCTTTCCAAGGCGCCAATAGAGTTTTGAAAAACCTGCAACGGTTCCCTCTTCATAGTGAGGAACTGGATCTTTATCATCGCTTTCTTCCTCCTCCAGAGCACCGGCATCACGACTCTCAAACTGCTCTTGCCCTTTTTCTTGTTCCTGAGCCTGAACACTGAAGGAACCCGCTAAGAGGCAGGCCATGAATAAAATGACAGGCAAAACAAGTTTGAATATATTCACAATCCCTCCCGGATGTTATAAAGAGCCGCCGCAGACTCCGTCCTTACAGTATACGGGTTTGAAGCCCGCGCTTCAACTTTTGGAAAACAGGGCAAAAGCCTTTTCGAACACTGAAGGGAGAGAGTCTCCGCAATTAGAGGGCTGATCCCAGAAATAACCCGGCGGAAGATTCTTTCCCTCTGTCAGCCGGGCACTCTTAAGGCGAAGCTCCAGATCGAAATGTGTAAAAACATGAGAAATACTAAGAGGGGCTTGCGAATCCCAATCCATAGCTTCAACAACAAAATCGGGCGTTTCTGAAACATCAGTGCCTTTCCCAGCCTGCTCCCACGCACTTGTTGGTAAGGCGGTCATGCCACCGAGCAATCCCTTCTCCGGCCGACGGTGAAAGAGAACATCCCCTCGCCCGTTTTCAATCCAGTAAACTTCACCGTATTTTTGTGGACGAGGTTTTTTCTTCTCACGCCGGGGTAGCGCGCCAGCAATTCCGGAGATACGCCCCGCACACGCCTCCTGAACCGGACACAGAGCGCAACGTGGCGCTTTTGGAATACAAATTCCGGCTCCCAAATCCATGAGGGCCTGCGCAAGATCGCCGGGACGGTTCTCTTCTCCGTCAAAGAAATATCCAGCCAAAGCTTTGAGTTTCGGTTTAGAGGCCGGAAGAGGATCTTCCATAGCAAAATAGCGGGCGGCGATCCTCTCTATGTTTCCATCCACGACGGTCGCAGGCTTGTTAAAGGCAATCGCTGCAATCGCTGCGCTTGTATAGTCCCCGATACCCGGCAGTTTTTTAAGCTCTTCCTGCGTATCCGGGAAAACGCCGTTTAATTCGGACGCTACGATTTGCGCACATTTATGGAGGTTCCGTGCGCGCGCATAATAGCCAAGCCCGGCCCATGCGCTCATCACCTCTTCACGGGGCGCTTCTGCCAAAGCCTGCACATTTGGCCAGCGACGCAGAAACGTCTCATAATAAGGCTTCACAGCCTGTACGGTTGTTTGCTGTAACATAATTTCGGAAAGCCAGACATGGTAAGGCTCCGCACGCTCTCCCGGCAAGGCACGCCACGCCAAGGCTCTGGCATGGGCATCATACCAGCCTAAAATCCTTTTTCGAAAAGCCTCCATTTCCGAAGCAGAGGGCTTGCAGAGTGCGTGTGTTTTTGTCATTCTTTCCTAAAGGTTTTACCCATATTATTGTGCCTACGGAAATTCCCAATGCGCCCGCTCTCAGAATCCACAGCCCGAGTCGCAAGCCGCCATTTCGAGCGTAAATATATCGCGCTGGGGCGGATTGTAAAACACTGGCCTGAAATTGTCGGCGCATCCCTCGCGGATAAAACCCAGCCAGTTAAAGTCCATTACCGGAAAGCCGAGAAAAAAGGTGCTAAAGCCCTCACCTCTCTTGATATCGCGGCCCGTAGCGCAGACGCAACGATGCTTCACTATCAAAAAGATCTGATTTTAGAGCGCATCAACCAGATTTTTGGAGAGCGGTGGATTTCCGCCATTCGCTTTGTATCCACACCAGCCAATACGGAGCCGCTTCTGAGGAAAAAACGCCCTGCCCCCTTGACGCCGGTGGAAAAAAATACTCTATCCGGTATGCTGCATAGCGTTCAGGACGAATCCATGCATCTGAGCCTTCAAAAGCTCGGCGCAGCCATCATAGCGAAAGAGAAAACATGAAAGTCAACGCCATTACCCTGCGCTCAGGGAACGTCATCGAATATAACGGCAGGCTCTGGGTCGTGACAAAGCACGAGATCAACCAGCCGGGTAAAGGTGCTTCGGTCATGCAGGTCGAGCTACGTGATATTCGTTCGGGTGCAAAGGACAATGTTCGCTTCCGTACGCAGGAAACAGTCGAGCGGGTTCGCCTTGATCAGGAAGACTACCAGTATCTCTACACAGATGATGATGGCTGCCATTTCATGCATCAAGGAACATTCGAACAGATCAGCATTTCGAAAGAGCTGATCGGAACGCCGGCGGCCTATCTACAGGAGGGCATGATCGTCGAGGTGGAAAGCTTCGAAGGGGAGGCTTTGGGCGTACACCTGCCCGATACGGTTGTGATGGAAATCGTCGAGGCCGACCCTGTGATCAAGGGACAAACTGCGACGACCTCTTACAAGCCCGCCATACTGGAGAACGGCGAAAGGGTCATGGTTCCGCCGCATATCGAGGCTGGAACACGTATTGTCGTCCGGACGGAAGACGGCTCCTATGTTGAACGCGCGAAGGATTAAAAGCTCATGAGCGCTGTTAAATCTCCCGACATGAATGTCATGATTCGCGCTGCCGAGAAGGCTGCGCGGACACTGATCCGCGATTTTGGTGAAGTCGAACAACTTCAGGTCTCACGCAAAGGGCCGGGCGACTTTGTCAGCGCAGCGGATAAGCAGGCTGAAAAGACTATTTTCGAGGAACTGCAGAAAGCCCGCCCGGATTACAGCTTCCTGATGGAAGAAAGTGGTACGGTTGAGGGTAAAAGCAAGGACCATGTCTGGATTATCGACCCTCTAGATGGCACCACGAATTTCCTGCACGGTATTCCGCACTGGGCGATTTCGATTGCCCTGCAAGTCCGCGGGCAGGTTGAAATCGGCCTTGTGTACGACCCGGTCAAGGATGAAATGTTTACGGCTGAGCGCAATGGCGGCGCCTTCATGAAACGTAAGCGGCTGCGCGTATCAGGCCGTGATGCGCCGGATATGGCGATGGTTGCAACAGGCGCCCCCAAACGCACGGCCCGGACACAAAGAGTCTTCAACGCGGAATATGCCGCCATTCAGGCCGTTGGCCCTTCCATGCGGCGTTTCGGAGCGGCAGCACTTGATCTGGCCTATGTTGCCGCCGGGCGCTGTGAAGCCTTCTGGGAGCGAGATCTTGCACCGTGGGATATCGCTGCCGGCATGCTGATCGTCAAAGAAGCCGGTGGCTTTATTTCGGATATTGATGACGACCGGAACAATGTCCTCGAAACAGGCAACATTGTCGCGGGGAATGAGCGCCTCTTTGTAGATGTGAAAAAGGCTCTCAGGGCTTTGCAGGCTTGAACGGACATGGCGCGGCGCAGCTTCTATCTTACTCTTCTTTCTTTTTCGGCGCTGATGGGCGCTACCCTAACCGCTCCCCTGCCCGCCGGAGCTGAAAAAAGCGCTGCACAGCAGCATCGGGACGTTGAGGTCAATCTGGACGTGCTTGACAATGTCAGGTCATATCGTTCACCGCAAACTCTGCCGCCGCCCCCACAGCCTTCAGCGCCAAATACTACGGGTACGCCGTTTTTGACCGCGCCTGATACGAACCCTCAGCCTGCGGCAGCAGAACCCCGTCCGGAGGCCCTTCTTGAGCACCCGGAGACTGTGCCGCCACCGGATATTGCGATTAGCCCGCAACCGGAGCCGCCTGCCCTGTCCTGGTCAGAGCCGGTGCCGAAACCGGCCCGCAAACCTTATATAGGCCGAATGATCGAACAGCCTAATCCTGATACGCAGATCACTGTTAAGGCTGAGGCTGAGGCTGAGGCTGAGGCTGAGGCTGAGGCCGAGACTGAAACCGACTCTACCCCTGTTCCGAACTCGGCCCCAGTTCCTGATCTTCCTCCCGAACAGGAGGCGTTAGTACAAATGCCGGTGGAGGAAGCGTTAACAACACCGCCCCTCCCACCGCGCAGACCCGCTAAAATCAATGCGCCGGAAAGCTTTGTCCGTGAAGCCCGCCAAAACTATGAAATAGAACAGTTGAAACCGGTGAAACCACTTCCGGTCGAAGAGGAGCCTCTGGAAATACCGCCCGCACCGATAGAAATTCTGCCTGAAGAAAGCACGACAGACCCGCTAGAGGCCGCTTTAGTTGAGCAGACACCGCGTGACGTGCTCGCCAGTATTGATCCCGCAGCGCACCTGCCTCCCCCTCCATCTGTGCCGCTTTCCGCTGCAAATAGCAGCGAGCCGGTTTTGCTCGGCTACAAGCCCGGCGTGACGGTCTTACCGGAAAAAATACAGGCGCTCCTCCATGAGCGGGTTCTCCTGCCCCTGCAAAAATCTGAAGATACGGATCTCCAGATCACAGCCTATGCCTCCATTGTTGATGACAGGCAAAACAGCGACCGGCGGATTGCATTGGAGCGCGCGTTGGCCGTGCGGGATTTCTTCACAGCCAAAGGTATCCCACAAGAACGTCTTCATATCCGGGCGCTTGGTAAAGAAACCGACATCGAGCCGCTCGACCGGGTAGAGATCGTTTTAAGCCCGCCCGCACCTCTCTGAGCTATAAGAGCGCCCGTGTGGATAAAAGCATCCTTTTTACGCTGAATCCTTGACAAACCCGCGCAGAGCGTGGATTTTAGCCCCAAAGCCCTTTAACAGAACTGTAACAGAGGTACGTCAAGAGATGACCGACCGCAAGAAATCGCCTATTCCCTATTTTATTGCTGCACTCCTGATTTTTCTTGCCGTAGCGTTAGGTGCTGCTTTTATGAAAGCAGCCGAGGAAAAAGCCGCTAATCCGGGTGATATCTCGGCACAAGTGGCGGCGCATGCGGACAAGACTCTCAAAGAGCAGGAAACAGCAGAAGAGGCTGAGCAAGCTGCAGAATCGGCTGCCGCTCTCATTGATACGAAGGCAGCCCTGTCCAACCGGATTCTTGGCAATCCGAATGCGCCTATCAAAGTCAGCGAGCATAGCTCTCTGACCTGTCCGCATTGTGCTCATTTTCACAAGGAAACGTTCAAACCTTTCAAGGAAGCCTATATCGATACGGGTAAAGCCTATCTGGTGTTTTCCGATTTTCCGCTAAACGGCCCGGCCTTGCATGCGAGCATGATTGCCCGCTGCCTGCCGCATGAACGCTATTTCGACTTTGTTCAGATGCTCTTTGAAAAACAGAGCGAATGGGCTTTTGATAAAAGTTACATGGATAAGCTCAAAACCTACGCCGCGCCTTACGGTCTGGATGGCGATATGTTCGACGCCTGTATAAACGATACGAATTTGCGCGACGGTATCCTCGGGCGCATGAAGGCTTCCCAGACACAGTGGGAGATCGCCTCTACACCCAGCTTCGTTGTAAACAACAAAACGACGATCAGCGGCGCGCTATCTTTTGACGAATTCGACAAGCGCGTACAGGAAGCGCTTGCGGATAATTCGGAAACCGAGAGCGGAAAGGCCCCTGAATAGCGCATCATGGTCCAGTTCACCCGCCTGCGTATTAACGGTTTTAAATCCTTCGTGGACCGTACCGAGCTGGATATCGGCTCGGGGCTTAACGGCGTGGTCGGACCG
The DNA here is from genome assembly GCA_020442475.1 of Alphaproteobacteria bacterium. GTDB lineage: Bacteria > Pseudomonadota > Alphaproteobacteria > Micavibrionales > Micavibrionaceae > JAGRKA01. Next base: position 19,710 of record JAGRKA010000011.1, read on the forward strand.
AACGGGTGCGGAAAATCCAACCTTGTCGAAGCTCTGCGCTGGGTCATGGGCGAAAGCTCGGCCAAGCGCATGCGCGGCGACGGGATGGAGGACGTGATCTTTAACGGCACGTCCAAACGCTCCGCCCGCAACCTTGCGGAAGTAGCGCTGCTTCTGGACAATTCCGCGCGCAAAGCGCCCTCGGCCTATAATGGCGGAGACGAAATCGAAATCGTCCGACGGATCGAACGGGATCGCGGCTCCAGCTACAAAATTAACGGCAAAACCGTTCGCGCCCGCGACGTACAGATGCTCTTTGCCGACACGGTCACAGGCGCAAACTCTCCCGCGCTCGTCTCGCAAGGGCGCGTAACCCAGATTATCAACGCCAAACCGTTCGACCGCCGCCTGATCCTTGAGGATTCAGCGGGGATTTCCGGCCTGTATGCGCGCCGACATGAGGCCGAACTCCGCCTGAAGGCTGCGGATGCTAACCTTGTCCGGGTTGAGGACATACTAGGCAGCATGGAATCGCGCCTCTCCAGTCTCAAACGGCAAGCGCGGCAGGCCAGCCGCTACCGGAACCTCAATACGCAGATCCGGCAGTTTGAAATCCTGATCGCTTGCATGGAATGGGAAGCTTTGCAGACCCGGATTAAAGAGACTAAAGCAGCCTTCGAGGCAGCGGAAAGCCTTGTTGCCGAGCATATGGCAACCGTTACGCAACTGACCAAGACGCAGACCACACAGGCCGAAGACCTCCCCACTTTACGTAAGAAAGAAGCCGAGGCTGCTGCAACCCTGCAAACAAGGAAGATTGAACTGCAACGGCTTGAAGACGAGGCCGGGCGAATCGCACGGGATATCAAGGAAATTGAAGACCAGCTCTCGCAGATTGCCGCCGACCGTACACACGAGACGTTAAGCCTTGAAGAAAGTGCGGGCCTTTTGGAGCGCCTGGGTGAAGAGCACGCGAAGATACAGGCCGAACAGGACGGTGCCGAGGAGAGCTTTGACGCAAAAGATGTGGCAAAAACCGAGCTGGAAGACAAGGTGGCTCTGCTGGAGGAGCGTTACAACGCCTTGATGCAAAGTGCTGCCGAGCGCAAGGCGCAGCGAGAGTCTGCTGAAAAACGCCTAAAATCGAACCTTGAGCGTATGGATTCAGTTAAGGCTCGGAAAGACAAGGCTAAGAATTCGCTTAAAGCCTTACGCGAAAGCGCCGAATCGCTGGAAAGCTTGAAAACGCTGAACGCCGAGGCACAAACGCTAACAGAGCGGGCAGAAACGCTGCGCCAAGCGCTCGACTCATCAGAAAGCGCGATTATACAAGCCGGGGAAAGTGTTGATTCGGCAAAAGATGTGCTCGCAGCCCTTGAGGTTAAAAAATCTGAATTTGATACTGAAATCAATATATTAAAATCTTTTCTTGAAGATATATCTCAAGAAAAAAATAAGCCTGTTCTGGAGCAGATCGTTACGGATGAGGGGTTTGAAAAGGCGCTTTCCCGTGCGCTGGGAGACGCTCTGACGGCCTCTTTGGAACAGGACGCTCTCTCTTTCTGGAGCGAGACCAGCCACACGGCAGATACACTCCCGGCCCTACCCAAGGGCGCAACAGCGCTTCTACCCTACGTTAAGGCCCCTGCATGCCTTCAAAACGCGCTCAGCCAGATCGGCGTTGTCGAAAGTGAGGCAGACGGTGAAAAGCTCCGCAGCACACTTCTTCCCGGCCAGTGCCTTGTTTCAAAAGAAGGCACGTGCTGGCGCTGGGATGGGCTGACTGTCCGTGCGGCGGCGCGTGATCCGCATAGCCAGCGCCTTGAACAACAACGCCAACTCAAGGCCCTGCTCAAAAAAGCGCCGGATATCGAATCGGAACTTGTACAGGCGCGGGCAGCACTGGACAAAGCGCTTGAGACGCAGGAACAGGCGCGCGCCGCACGCCGGGACGTGCAGGACTCGCTCAAAGAAACGGACCGGACATTGGCGGAAAAGCGCCGCCTCTATGAATCAAAGCGGGAAGAACAGGCTCGCCTTGAAAGCGAAACCGCCCGGCTGGAGCAAAATATCGCGCTGGCCACCGAGGATATTACGGAGCTTGAAACCATTCTGGCAGAAGACCGGCGCACTCTGGAAGCCTGCACGCAGGACTCGGCGCAGGATAAAGAAGAGGAATTAGAGCAGATTCGCGAAACGCTCTCCGAAGCCCGCGAATCACACAGGGCCGCCGTACGGGCCTTCGATATGCATGTTCAGCAGCAAAATACGCGCAAGGCTCGCCTGCACGCGATTGCAGATGAGCGTGTCAGCCTTCAGAACCGTTCGATCCGCGCCCGGAACCATCTTGAAAATCTGACAGAACGGGAAACGGGGCTTTCTGAAAAGCTTTCTTCATTACGCAAGCGCCCGGGAAGCTTTGATAAAGATCGCGCCGCCCTGCTGGATGCGATTTCTACACTGGAAGCGCAGCGCAATGAGGACGCTGAGAAATTGGCCGCCTGCGAACAGGAGGTTGGCGAAACAGGCCGCGCCTTACGGGAAGCGGAAAATATCATGGGTGAAGCGCGCGAGGCACGGGCGCGGGCGCAAGCAACCTATGCGACGCTCCAGGAACAGCGGGAAGCCTTAAGAAACTCGATTTTTGAAAAATTCGAAATGGAGCCTTCCGCACTGCCTGAACATGCCGCGCTTGATATGCGCAAGGATCTTGGCGATATGGACAGCTTGCGCCGTAAGAAAGACGAGTTGACCCGGGAGCGCGAGGCGATGGGTCCGGTCAACTTACGAGCGGATGATGAAGCCCAGACGCTTGAGAAGGAGGCTTCAACCCTGATCCATGAGCGTACGGATTTGTTACAGGCGATTGAAGAGCTGCGCGGTGCGATCCAGACGATCAACAAGGAAGCACGGGAGCGCCTTTTGGCCGCCTTCGACCATGTAAACGCGCACTTCCAAAGCCTCTTCATCCGGCTGTTTGGCGGCGGGCAGGCGCATTTGGCCTTAATCGATTCACCCGATTCGAAAGACCCGCTGGGTGCCGGGCTTGAGATTTTTGCGCAGCCACCGGGTAAAAGCCTTCAATCTCTCTCCTTGCTCTCCGGCGGTGAGCAAACTCTGGCCTCAATCGCCCTGATTTTTGCGATGTTTTTGACAAATCCTTCCCCGATCTGCGTCCTTGATGAGATTGATGCGCCGCTGGATGATGCCAACGTGGATCGCGTCTGCGATCTGCTGGAGGAAATCGCCGAGCGGGGAGAAACGCGCTTTCTGGTCATTTCTCACCACCGTTTGACCATGGCGCGGATGGACCGGCTCTATGGGGTAACCATGGCCGAGCGCGGCGTTTCGCAGCTCGTTTCTGTGGATCTCCAAAAGAGCTTCGAATTTTTAGAGGAGGCAGCCTGAGGCAAGCATGGCAGACGATCTTGATACGCTCGAAGACAAAATCAAGCAGGCCCGCGGGCCTGAAGATTCTGATAATGCCGCGGTGAATCCACTTCAGGCCGGTATGGAGTTCACAGCCCCGATTATCGGCGGAATCATTATCGGCTATTTCCTTGATGGCTGGCTGGACACAAAGCCGGTCTTTATTATCTCTTTGTTTTTATTGGGAGTTGCAGCCGGTTTCGTCAATATTTACAAAGCTTCCCAAAATATTGGCGGGACAGTTGGATTTTCGGAGTTGCATCAGAGGGAAAAAGACGCTAAAACCTCGCAAAACGAAAAACCGGAGCAGGAAAAAGAGAACTGATGGCCAGCCCTATTCACCAGTTTGTGATCGAACCGATCGTTCCCATCGAAATCGCGGGGTATGACCTTTCATTTACGAATTCCTCGCTGTGGATGGCGATTGCCTCCGGCCTTTCGATCCTGCTGCTAACGATCGCAATGAGTCAAAAAACGATCGTACCGAGCCGTATGCAGCTTTGCGCAGAAATCATCTACCAATTCGTTGCCAATATGATTCGTGAAAATATCGGGCCGAAGGGCCGTGAATATTTTCCGCTGGTTTTTACCATCTTCATGGTTGTTCTGATGGGAAATATGCTGGGGATGATTCCCTACTCCTTTACCTATACGAGCCATATCATCGTTACGGGCGTTCTGGCGCTCATGATTTTCCTTCTGGTGATCGTCATTGGGATCGCGCGTCATGGACTTCATTTTTTCAGCCTGTTCGTACCGCCGGGTGTGCCCGCACCGATGCTGCTCATTCTGGTGCCGATCGAATTGCTCTCCTTCCTCGTGCGCCCGATTACGCTTTCCGTCCGGTTATTTGCCAATATGATGGCCGGCCATATCGTACTGAAAGTCTTTGCCGGTTTTAGCGTTGGCTTACTCAGCCTTGGCGTAGGCGGCTTTTTTGCCGGGCTTGTGCCTGCAGCCTTTAACGTTGCACTGATTTCGCTGGAATTCCTGATTGCGTTCCTGCAAGCCTACGTGTTTACGCTGCTGACCTGCATTTATCTTAAAGATACGATTGAAATCGCTCACTGATTGTGTAGGATCACGCGCAGGATTTAACCTAAACGGATACCAAATACTTAACTGAAGTTTCCAACTGCAAAGAAAGGGATAACAACATGGAAATTGAAGCTGCAAAACTGATCGGAGCCGCACTTGCTCTTATTCCGATTGCCGGTGTCGGCGTCGGGCTGGGCCTGATTTTCTCCTCCTATAACCAGGCCGTAGGCCGTAACCCGGGCGCAGCGGCTCTTCTGGAGAAAAAATTCCTCCTGACCTTTGCCCTGACGGAAGCGCTCGCGATTTTCGCGCTCGTTATTTCCTTCATGATCATGTTCAGCTAAGCGCGGAACCTGACTATATGAAACATCTGATCGCGACCATATGGGGCTTTGTTCTGCTCGGCTCGACGCAAGTCTGGGCTGAAGCGGTTCAGCATGAAGCTATTGTCGAACCGGACGGCACGATTGTCGTGCAGGAAGCGGCAACTCATGGAGCAGATGCGCATCATGCCGCGGCGAGCGAAGGCTTGCCGCAGTTTGATCCGACATCTTTCCCCAGCCAGATTTTCTGGCTTATGGTCGCGTTCAGCATTCTCTATATTTTCTTCTCGCGCAAAACGCTGCCGGACATTTCCGCTGTAATCGAAAACCGGCAAAATCATATCCAGAGTGATCTGGATAAGGCCGAAGAGCTCAGGAGAGAAGCTGAAGCCGTTCATGCCGCCTATGATGACATGCTTCAGGATGCGCGTGATCAGGCGGCTGTCGCCTTTACGGAAACGGATCAGGCGATCAAAGAGAAGACTGCCGAGCGCTATAGCGTGTTTTACGAACACTCTGCAAAAGAGATCAAGGCCATGGAAAAATCCATTGAAAAAGCCAAAGCGGCAGCGATGGATGATATGAACGCTTTGGCTGCGGAAATTGCTTCTCAGGCCGCTGAAAAAATTATCGGCGTGCAAACGGATATTAAACAGGCAAAAACGGTTGTAGAATCGCTCCAGAGCAAACAAGCCAAGGCGGCTTAACGCGGCGCGCAATAGAAACCGGGGACAGGAACCAGAATGACTGAGCTTTTGCATGATTCACATATATGGCTACTAGCCTCTTTCGGCGTTTTTCTGGCAATTGCATGGAAAGTCGGGAAACCTGCAGTTTTACAGCAGCTTGACACCCGTATTGCCGCGATCCGCGATGAAATCTCACGAGCGGAAAATCTGCGCGTCGAAGCGCAGGAGCTTCTGGCCCAATATCAGCGCAAGCACCGTGACGCCCTTCAGGAATCCGAACGCATTATTGCGACGGCCCGTCAGCATGCGCAGGAAATTCGGACCAAGGCAGAGGCTGATCTTGAAGAAACGATGACCCGCCGTGAAGCACAGCTCTCCGAGCGGCTTAAGCGTATGGAACAAAACGCAATTGACGATATTCAGGCCTACGCCGCCGATCTGGCGATTAAGGCCACGGGCGAAATTATAGCGGGAAAACTGGATAAAAAGGCCAATGAAAAGCTCGTTGATCAAGCGATCAAGGATATCGGCGCTAACATCCATTAAGTGAATTTTTCAATGATACAGCATGCCCCTGCCCCGCTTTCTCCCGATACGCTCCTCCAAGAGCTGGGCCGGGCGGCGCGGAAAGCCTCATATGCCCTGGCGCAGGCACCGGAATCCCAGATCGACGCGGCCCTTTCATCCATAGCAGAAAAACTCCGTACACAGACCTCCCTTATTCTGGATTCTAATGCAAGAGACACGGCCCAAGCCCGCGAACGAGGCCTGAGCGATGCGCTGATCGATCGGCTGGCGCTCGATAAAGCCCGCATAGAGGGCATCGCGGTCGGTGTCGAGTCCGTACGTAGTCTCCCCTCTCCTGTCGGGCGCGTCCTGTGGAATAATCAAAGACCGAATGGTCTGAACATAGAGCGTGTCTCCGTGCCGATCGGTGTTTTGGGGATGATTTATGAATCCCGCCCTAACGTGACGGTGGATGCCTCCGCCCTGTGCCTGAAATCCCGCAATGCCGTTATTTTACGGGGCGGCTCGGAGAGCTTTCACTCTTCCATGGCCTTGCATGGTCTAATACAGGATGCGCTGGAAGAGGCGGGCCTGCCCCGTGCCGCCGTCTCGATGATCCCTGTGGCAGATCGCGAAGCTGTCGGGGCTATGCTGGCCGCGCATGAGTGGATCGACGTGCTTATCCCGCGCGGCGGGCGGAGCCTGATCGAACGGGTTATGAACGAGGCCCGCATGCCGGTTTTCGGGCATCTGGAGGGTATCTGCCATATTTACGTCGATAAGGCCGTTAATCCGGAGATCGCCCGAACGGTGCCGCTCAACGCTAAGATGCGCCGCCCCGGTATTTGCGGTGCGATGGAAACACTTCTGCTGGACCGTTCATTGGATCAGGAATTAGCAAAGGATATTCTCTCCGGCCTTCTTGATGCAGGCTGCGAGATCGTCGGTGATGAGGCTGCGCAAGCGCTGGATTCCCGGATCGGCGCGGCCTCGGTGCAAAGCTGGACAACCGAATATTTGGCTCCAAAGTTGAATTGCGCCCTTGTGGACGGAGTCGAGGCTGCGGTGAATCATATCAATACGTACGGCTCACATCATACGGACAGCATCCTCACGGAAAATCCGGAATCAGCGCGCTATTTCCTTTCAAATGTCGATAGCGGAATCGTGATGCATAATAGCTCGACCCAGTTTGCGGATGGCGGAGAATTCGGTATGGGCGCGGAAATCGGAATCGCGACCGGCAAGATGCATGCGCGCGGCCCCGTCGGGCTGGAGCAGCTTTGCACTTACAAATATCTCGTCCATGGCAGCGGGCAAACCCGCCCCTAACGTGCTTTGCGCGGCTCTTCCCCCTCGGAGGGTTTTTTGCCTATGCCCCTTTTCACCCCACCAACACTACTCAATGCCCCGCGCTGGAAAAATATGCGCATAGGGCTGCTGGGCGGCTCCTTCAACCCGCCGCATGAAGGGCACCTCCATATCAGCCTCTCCGCGCTAAAAGGGCTGGCGCTCGATGCAATCTGGTGGCTTGTCACTCCTCAAAATCCTCTTAAAACCGAGGCCCCCCTGCCCTTTGAGGACCGTATGGCGCTGTGCCGGATAATCACCGCCCAACATCCGCGCCTCCTTACCTCCGGCCTTGAGAAAGAGCTGGGCACGCCCTTTACCCGCGAAACCGCCCGCGCTCTGAAAAAAGCCTATCCCGACACGGATTTTGTCTGGATTGCCGGGATGGATAACGCACTGACCTTGCATCAATGGAATGCCTGGCGCGATTTACTGAATGAAATCTGTATCTTGTGTGTCACACGCCCGCCGGCACTCAGCCTCGTTCAAAACAGTCCCTTTCGGATGTATGGCCGTGAAAAACACGTGACCTTACGCCATGCCGGAAAAAAGCCGCTTGATTCGGGAACGGCTTACTGGATGCTGGACAAAAAAATGCTGGATATTTCCTCGACAAAAATCAGAGAAAACACTTTAAAATCAAACAATTAATACAATTTTTAGTTCCATGCAGCACGGCTTTCCCTTGCGCCCGCCCTATGGGTATCGTATAATGGAGATATGGGTTTGATACATTTTACAACTCATCGAATGGAAGGCGGGCCGCATGAACATGCTTAGGCTGTTCCCCCTGCTCCCGCCCTTTTTCTCTCAACGCTTATTTTGTGACTCACGCGCGAATTCTTGCTGTTCGGGCGTTTTCGTGCTACAGCCGCAAAAGATTCAACAAAAAAGGAGGCCGCAACCATTTTTACCCCAGGCACAGATGAGGCTCTGTCCTCATTGGAGATAAAAACGCTTATCGAGCAGTCTCTGGACGCAGATAAGGCAGATGACATCGTAACAATTGACCTGACCGGCCAAAGCGCGATCGCGGATTATATGGTCGTCGCATCGGGAACATCCTCAAGGCACGTTGCAGCCCTTGCGGAAAAGCTGAAAAAGCGTCTGGATATTCAAGGGGTCAAAGGGGTGCGTATGGAAGGGCTTTCTCAAGGCGACTGGGTCGTTATGGATGCGGGCGATGTGATCGTCCATCTATTCAGGCCGGAAGTTCGCGAATTCTACAATCTTGAAAAAATGTGGGGCGCGTTCCGATTATTCGACACCGCCACGGCTAAGGGCGAACGGCATATTCCGGCCTGAGATCGCGACTAATCATTACCGAGCTTAAGGTGCTCGGCTATAGCTGGGACCTGCTTGAAAATTGCTTCTGCTATGCAGCTAGTTGTAATATTTTCATTCTTGGACATTCTCCTAAGACCATCCGCTACAGCCGGACTTATCGTAAGATTAACGCGCGCAGTGCCTTCGCCATGGCCGCGCTGTCTTCTTTTTCCGGAATCGTTTACAGCCTTTTTCCATGTCTCTTGAACCATAAAGCTTCCCACAGGTGGCCCTCCCCCCTCATTTTGACCGGCAAGGTCCATAGCATGTTTCAACAGCTCTTGTTGCTGTTCCGCATTCAGTAAAAATATGGTTCTAAGCAGAGTATCTCCTGTTTTTAGGGTGCTTGGAGAAAAGTTTTCGAGCATTGTTGTTAATTTGTTAAAATCATCTTTGGGCATGTTGCTTCCAATCCATAATAGCTGTCGATTTTATAGCGGGATATAGAAAATAATGGGCATCTATGTCAATCATCAATTTGACAGCTCCCACTTTCCTTGCCATCTTTCCAATTGTTTGCGGTGACAAACATAGGCAGATACAAGGACTTTCTCATGAAAATCGACATTATCGCAGCCGGACGCTTGCGCAAGGGGCCTCTTTTCGAACTGCTCCAAGAATATGAGCGGCGGCTCAAATGGAGCCTTTCCATTCACGAAATCGAAAGCAAGCATACCGCAGCAGCCGCTATCCAGCAGGACGAAGAAGCTAAAATCCTCAAACAGCTTTCCCCCGGCGCCTTTATCATTGCGATGGATGAGCGCGGACAGAGTTTGCCCTCGCTCGATTTTGCCAAAAAAATCGGGGATTTACAGACAAACGGGCACTCGCATCTTCAATTCGTCATTGGCGGCGCGGACGGGCTTACAGATACGCTGAGGACGCAGGCGGGTTTTCTCCTCAGCTTTGGACGCCAGACATGGCCACATATGCTTGCGCGCGTGATGCTTTTGGAGCAGATTTACAGAGCGCAGCAGATTCTGGACGGTCACCCCTATCATAGAGAGTAGCCGCCCCTCCTGCTGCTAGCCTTTTGAGATCAATATAACAAGCAAAACCATGCGGACCACCTGCCTGATTTTTTTACTGATTGCTTTGACCGCCATGGCCAATATCCATGGTGCGTTTGCGCAAACACCGCCGCTCCCGCAAAGCAAGAAAGATGCACTAGGTAATCTTGAAGCGCAGGCGCAGGCCCGAAAGGATGAACAAAAAACGCTAAAAAAACGGGCACAGGAAATTGAAACGGCACTGGGCGATACGCGCAAGCAGCTTTTAAACGTCGCCTCCAAAATCAGAGGCAATGAAAAGACCCTGCGAGGGCTGGAAGAAAAAATCGAGGGGCTTGAAACCGAGCAAAGCACGATACAAGCCCGCCTTGAAGAAGGCCGCTTGTCTATTTCACGTCTTATTCTTGCCCTTGGAAGAATACGCAGAGTGCCTCCGGAAGCTATGCTTGCGCGCCCCGGCACCCCCTTAAAGACAGCGCAAAGCGCGATGCTGATCGGGGATGTCTTGCCTGCGCTGACACAGCAAGCTGATGCGCTGCAAGCCGACCTCAAAGAACTGGAGGAGGTTTCAGCCTCCCTATCTCTAAAGCGAGATAAGGCACTGGAGGCGGCGGAATCCCTGCGGCAAGAACATAACGCCCTCTCGGCACTCGTAGCCCGCCGGGAAAAGCTTTACGCCAGCACGCAAAAAGACCTAAAGGCGCAACAGGAAGAAGCCCAGCGCATTTCCCAACAATCCCGGAACCTTCAAGATCTTGTTCGGCGGCTTGAGGAAGACAAAAAGAAAAAACTGCTCGCCGCACAGGCACAAAAATCCTCTCCCACACGCCCCGATACACCGCGTACGGCTGCACTGCGCGTACCCGCCGAACCTCCCAAAGCCGGGCAAGCCCGCCTGCCTATCGAGGGCGCCATCCGGATTGCCTACGACCAGCCGGATAATTTCGGCGCCCCCAGTAAAGGACTCAGTATTGAGGGGCGAAGCGGTGCTTTGGTCGTTGCGCCCATGGGCGGTATCGTCCGTTTTGCCGGGCATTTCAAAAATCACGGCAACATGGTGATCATCGAACATGAAAAAGGTTTTCACAGCCTTGTTGCAGGATTGGGAAAAATTGATACAGTGGTGGGCCAGAGCGTCCTTGCCGGAGAACCCCTCGGACTTCTGGATGATGCGGGTGACCATGGCGGGAAACCTGCTTTGTACTACGAGTTGCGCCGGAACGGGAAACCTGTCAACCCGTCGGTCAAATTTGCAGGTCTGGGATGATCTTTAGTTACCGGATAACCGAACAGGCAGGACGAAAAGGATTTTGAACTTATGCGCGTTTTACATTCGGCAATGCTTCTGGCTCTTGTTCTTGCTGCTGCTTTCGGTAGTTTTATGTGGCAAAGCCTCCCCCTCCACGCGCAGGAAGAGCCACGCACGGCAGGCGCACAGCCAAGTACGGATCAAGATTACAGCGATACATACCGCCAGCTCGACCTGTTCGGCGATGTATTCGAGCGCGTTCGAGCACAATATGTCGAAGAAGTTGATGACAAAACACTGGTGGAAACGGCCATTAACGGCATGCTGACCAGTCTGGACCCGCATTCTTCCTATCTTGACGAAGATAAATTTGGCGATATGCAGGTTGATACGCGCGGTGAGTTCGGCGGCCTCGGCATTGAGGTCACGATGGAGAATGGCGTCGTTAAGGTTGTCTCTCCCATCGACGATACGCCTGCTTTCCGCGCAGGCGTGCAGGCTGGGGATTATATCGTCCAGATTGATGGTGAGCCGGTCATGGGTCTAACTCTTGGTGAGGCCGTCGATAAAATGCGCGGCAAGGTGGGTACGGAAATCGAGCTTCTGATCAGCCGCGAAGGCGCCGAAGGGCCGATCGAAATGACCTTGGTACGCGACGTTATTAAAATCCGCTCTGTCCGTCACCGTGTGGAGGGCAAGGCCGGTTATATCCGGATTACGACCTTTAACCAGAACGCCGAATCCGGTGTCCGGGATGCCATTCAGGATATTAACGAACAGCTTGGACCGGAGCTGACGGGCTATGTGCTGGATTTGCGCAACAATCCCGGCGGCTTGCTGAATCAGGCCATTGCCGTAGCCGACATATTCCTCGACAAGGGCGAGATCGTCTCTACGCGCGGGCGGCACGAAAGCGATACAAAACGCGATAATGCCACACCCGGCGATATGGCGGACGGTCTGCCGATCGTTGTCCTGATCAATGGGGGTTCGGCTTCGGCCTCCGAGATCGTGGCGGGTGCGCTTCAAGATCACCGACGCACGATTTTACTGGGTACGAAGTCATTCGGCAAAGGCTCCGTACAGACGGTTATCCCTCTGCCCGGCCACGGTGCAATGCGCCTGACAACGGCGCGTTACTACACTCCATCGGGGCGCTCTATTCAGGCAAAAGGTATCGAACCGGATATTGAAGTCGAGCCGGCCAAGATCGAGTCCTTCCATATCAGGCGTATTCGGGAATCTGATCTGAAGGGCGCGCTGGATAATGATAAAAAAGGCGCGAACGATAATAAGGATAAGGACGAGAACAAAGCCAAATCTTCCACCGAAGACGGCGATAACACTGAGGAAGAAGAGGTTCAGGACTACCAGCTTATCCGGGCTCTTGACCTGCTCAACGGCCTGTCGCTTTACGGCGGACAGCATGCGGACAGAGCAAGTGAGACGGCTGTAGAACCCTCCGCACCCGAATCAACGCAGACACAGCCATAAAACTGAAAAGGCAGGGAGGCCAGACGGCGTGATCAATCCCGCCATGGATAGAATAAAGACCTTACTCTCTCCGAGAGCTGCTCTTCAAGGCGCGGCATTGGCGCTTTTGCCGTGCCTTCTGTTCTACGGCTCTTTGACATACCAAGCGGATAGCACGCTGAAAGCTCTGGAATCCCATCTGGCTTCCAAAACCGTTGCCGTCAGCCGGGACAGTGGAGAACATGTGACAGCCTTCCTGTCTGATACGGACACGGCTATAGAAACGAATACTCCGGAACAACACAGCGCGCCCCCCCATGCGGAAGAGCATGTAAAAACCGCAGAAAGCCCTCCGCCGCCTCCGCATGAAGAAAAAATATCTATGACGGAGCATAAGGAGCCTCTTCCACCCGCGCCTCTTGATGGCTTATTTGAGAAAACCGGTGCAGGCCTGCTGCCCCGCATTTCGAATAAAGGCCTGACGCCATTTGCAGCCTACCGTAAGCCCGGCCTTGTCCATAAGGGGCGCCCGGCTGTCGCACTGGCTATTCTGGATTACGGCCTTTCGGCAGAACAATCCTCGCAAATGCTTAAAACCCTTCCGAGCCCGGTTTCGTTGATCCTTTCTCCCTACAGTGCCGACCCTGACGGCTGGCAGAAACGGGCGAGGGAAAACGGGCATGAGCTCTGGATACACCTTCCGTCCGAAACCCGTAATTTTCCATCTTTCGACCCCGGCAGCCGGGCGCTCCTTACACGCTCGGGAATCGAACGCAATAAGGACAATCTCGAATGGGTGATGGCCCGTGCACCCGGCTATGCAGGCATTGCCGTACAAATTGATGAAAGCTTTACCCGCGCACATCCGATGCTCCAAACACTCTTGCAGGATAGCTTCTCGCGCGGTTTAGGTTATTTTGAACTCGAAACCTCTCCCTCAGGCTTTGTAGAGTCCTTGGCTTTAAAAGCAAATGCCCCCTATACCCAAAACAGCTTTTTCATCCGGGACAGCTCGGCTATTTTGCGGGAGATAGAAAAAAAGGCCCAAAGCGATGGGGTTGCCGCGGCGGTTCTTCTTCCAACACCGAATAACATTGTGATCCTGCGTAAATGGCTCTCGACGCTGGAGTCCAAAGGCTTCGATCTTGTCCCTGTTTCAGCACTGGCCGAAAGGAATTTGCAGTGAGCGGAGAAGGCAGTGCTTCTACAACACCTCACCTTTACCGCCCTTGTGTCGGCATTGTCCTGCTGAACCCGGAAGGGCTCGTCTTTGTGGGAGAGCGAATAGATACACCCGGCGCATGGCAAATGCCTCAAGGCGGGATTGACGAGGGGGAAACCCTGGAAGAAGCGCTCTTCCGAGAATTGCGCGAAGAGATTGGCACGGATAAAGCCGAGCTTTTGCAGATCGCGCCAGAACCGCTGCGCTATGATCTGCCGCCTGCACTTATTAAAAAACTCTGGAATGGCCTATACCGTGGCCAAGAACAACGCTGGGCGGCACTCCGCTTTACCGGTACGGATTCCGATATCAATATCGAATATCATGAAATCCCGGAATTCAGCGCATGGGAATGGGTCAAACCGGAAGACACGCTTGAACGGATCGTTCCTTTCAAGCGTGATACTTACCGGCAGGTTTTTAGCGTCTTTTCAGACCTCTTCAGGGATTAAGCGGCGACCAAGCCGGGTCTGAACCGTCCCGCGGCGTTTGTAACCAGCGCTCATTATAGCCCGTAATATCCACCGTATAGAGCTTTGCCTGACGCTCCGTGCCGCCGGGACCTGTCGGGCGCTCCTTGAAATAGATTAGGACGCGGCCATTCGGAGACCAGCTTGGCCCCTCCACATGGTAAGCCGTCGTGATCAGACGTTCGCCGGACCCATCCGGGCGAATAACCCCGATATAGAATTTGCCCTGATACATGCGCGTAAAGGCTATCAAATCACCACGCGGTGACCAGACAGGATTGGCGTAACGACCATTTCCGAAGGTAATGCGCTGTACGTTACTGCCGTCCATATTCATCGTATAAAGCTGCTGCGATCCGCCTCGGTCGGATTCAAATACGATCTTTTTTCCGTCGGGTGCATAGGACGGAGAGGTATCGATCGATGCGTTGGTCGTGATCCGGCGGGGTTTACGCGAACGCAAATCCATCTCATAGATGTCGGTATTCCCGTTTGAGGCCATCGACATGATCACGCTTCTGCCATCCGGCGAGAAACGCGGTGCGAAAGTCATGCCGGGAAAATCACCCAAAAGCTCATGGCGGCCCGTATTGATATCGTAAAGATAGACACGCGGCCCCTTATCTCCATAGGACATATAGGTGATTTGCTGCTGCGTCGGCGAAAAGCGTGGCGTGAGGACGAGGTTACGCCCGTCCGTCAGATATTGGTGGTTTTCTCCGTCCTGATCCATAATCGCCAACCGCTTAAGGCGTTTTTGCGGCGGGCCTGTTTCCGCGACATAGACAATCCGCGTATCGAAATAGCCGGATTCACCCGTCAGGCGCTCATAGAGCGTATCCGAAATAATATGTGCAATACGCCGCCAATTCTGGGGCGTCGTCATATAGGCGGTTCCGATAAGCTGTTTTTGCGAAAACACATCCCACAGCCGGAACTCAATCCGGGTACGGCCATCTTCGGCACGGGTCACGCTCCCCGTGACAAGCGCCTGTGTCCCGATCGCTCGCCATTCAGCAAAGCGTGGCCCGTCATCATGCAAGGAAGCCGTATTCTGTACGAAGGCTTTCGGGTCGAGAGGCTTAAAGAGGCCGGATCGCTCCAGATTTTCAGCAATCACACGCGGCACCTGATCGGCAACCTCTTTATTTTCGGGTGAAATTGCATGGAATGGAGCAATCGCGATCGGCATCGGCTCGACAACCCCGCGTGTCAGGTCGATCCTAAGCTCCGCCTGCGCTGCCGCCGGCCCCATCAACAAAAAGAAGCATGCGATCACTGGGAGGAATTTTCTCATGGTCTTTCTCGCTTTCGCTTTAGAGCATTTCTCTGGGGTCGAAATTGATAACGGTTACTTTCCATTGCTCATACTTTTCCGGCGGCAATTTTAAAGGCATGCAGCGCGGATTGCGCAAAGCCCGCATAGCCGAATCAGCTGCCGCCCGAAAAGCGCCGTCCCGATTATAGCGCCCCGTATCCAGAACGCGAGCTTCTTGAACGCTGCCGTCACGATTAAACATCACGCGCACCTCAACAGCCAGATCTTCCGCGTATTTAGAGCCGGTTTGTACGTTCCAGCACGGCCCGATCTGCCGCTTGACGGCATCGAGTTCGCTGATTGTTAACTGATCGCCCAGACGTGCGATCTGCCCTGCGGCGGATGGTGTATCCTCGGCAGTTTCCTGCGGCGTCTCCTGCGCTGTGGCCTCTGCATCCGGCGTTAGGTTTTTCAACAGACTCGCGAACGGGTCCTCTTTCGGCTTAACGGCTTCAGCCTTAGGCTTTTCAGGGTCTTTAGGCTTGGGTTTCGGCTTTGGCTTATCAGCAGGCTTCGGCGGCGGGGCAAGTTTTTCAGGCTCCGCCTTTGCGTCGTCTTTAACATCAGCCGGTTTGGGAGCTGTCATATCCGGCGGCGCCTCAGCCGTCATCTTCGGTGGAGGCGGCGGCTTATCCATTGGTGGCGGGGCAAGCTTCTCGGGCTCTTTCTCCGCCTTATCCTCTTTTTTCGGCGGGGCCACACGGTTCGTCTGCGTGATTTCGTCAATACTGACCAGCTCTACACTAATAGGTGTCGAGATAATCAGCGTGTCCTTCGCGACGAAGGGCAACCCGACAGCCGTAAGGACGAATAGAACAATATGGAACACCGTCGAGGCCAGAACCGGCCCGGTCATCGAAGGATCGTAGCTTTTAACCGCGACAGACATAAAACGCCCGTTCTTACTTCTTCTGTTCTGAGATCAACGCGACCTTGGTAAAGCCCGCACCGTTAACTGCGCCGATAACGCCCATTACCGTCCCGTAATTGAGCGCACTGTCGGCCCTGATATAAATTCGCCGATCCGCCTGCCCCTCGGTCATCGCCTTGAGCAAAGGGATCAAACGTCCGTCCTTGATTTCCTCTTCACCGATATAGGTCAGCCCTTCTTCAGTGACCGTAATTTCAATCGGCTTGTTGTCCTCGTCAGAGATCGCCTTGGCCTCTGAATTGGGCAAATCAACCGGCACCCCTGCCGTCAGCAAAGGCGCAGCAACCATAAAAACAATCAGCAGCACCAGCATTACATCGACAAAGGGCGTGACATTGATCTCCGCCATGGGACGATAAGTGCCCCCTGTGCGGCGCCCTCTGGCACGTGTTTTTGTGGCAAGCGTTGCACCCATGGCTTAGGCCGCCTTCCGGCTGGATGCGCCGTTAGAACTGCTATTACCGTTATCCTGCGAGTCGAGATGGCGGGAGAGGATCGCCGTAAACTCATCGGCAAAGGCCTCCAGCCGGTCCGCATAGCGGTTGATTCCGGTTGAAAAGACGTTATAGGACACCACAGCCGGAATAGCGGCGATCAATCCCAAAGCCGTCGCAAACAGGGCCTCGGCGATCCCCGGCGCGACAACCGCCAAAGAGGTATTATTCGTCGCCGCAATCGCGGAAAAGCTGTTAATGATCCCCCAGACCGTACCGAACAAGCCTATAAAGGGCGCTGTCGAACCTACGCTGGCCAGAAAGGTCATACCGCGCTCCAGCACGTTAATTTCCCGGCCTATGGCGACATTCATCGCACGCTCCACCCGCTGTTTCAGGCTCGCCTGCATGCTTTCCTTAGTCGGCAGTCCTCCGGCAATCCCGGCCTGCCATTCATCCATTCCGGCAGAAAAGGTCGAGAGCAGCGGATCAGGCTTGCTGTTCTTCACACGTTGATAGATTTTATCGAGCGGCTCTCCGGACCAGAAAGAATCTTCGAAGATATTGGCCCGGCGATTAAGCCTTTTGAGCGTCGAGCGTTTCCCGAAAATAATCGACCAGCTCCATACCGAAGCCAGCACCAGCAGGATCATAACCCCCTTCACAATGGGGTCGGCCTGCATGAACAGGCCCCACATGCTCATATCGTGGGCGTAGCTGCCCAGATCAACTGCTTCAACTGCGTCTGCCGCCATGGCCCTTGCCTCGCTCTAAAATGTCTCACTCTATAAAATTTATGAACTCATCCCGGACGATTCCGGGCAGTCTCACAGGTTTTATAGCATTCGTATCCACACAGACAAGTACTACCCGCATATCCGCGATTAATTCTTCGCCCCGAAAAAAGCGCTGCCTCATCGTAAAGCTGGTATTTTTCATCGACTCGATCGCGGTTTCCAGCCGCAACAGATCATCCAGCACAGCCGGCCTGTGATAGTCGATCTCGATATGCCGCACGAGGAATAATGTCCCGTATTCTCGTTCCAGATCGCTGTTCTGGTGGCCCAGATGGCGCAGGAACTCGGTCCGCCCCCGCTCCCCGAACTTCAGATAGCTGGCGTGATACACGACCCCGCCCGCGTCGGTGTCTTCGTAATAGATTCGGATATCAATCGAGTGGTGGGTCATCTTGTCCTCGTTATTTCTGCACTTTATTTCTACACTTTCTCCGTCATCCCCGCGGGCGAGCGTAGCGAGCCTGAAACGGCGGGGATCCGAGGATGCCAGCCGCAAAGCCTGTTTTTTTTACCACGAAGGACACAAAGACGGCACGAAGAACACGATATTTTACCGCTCTGCCGCAAGGCCCCCAAAACCGGACCCAGAGACCTTAACACAATCTTAACCTTTTTTCGCTACGATTTGCAGCCAAGAAGAATATGACAAAAAAATAGCGTAATAATAAGAGGGTGTTTGATATGGCGTGGTTTTACCCAGCATCTCTTCTAGTGACAAGAGCTCTATCTCCGGTAATTTCAAAAGCAAGGCCGCTTGTCCAGAACATAGCAAGGAATTTTGGCAGCAAAGGAAAGCCTGGAGGCCAATCCGGTACAAAGAGTAACAGTGCGAACGGTGCCGAGAAGAAAGCTGGACAACAAGAACGCTCTCAACAGCGGCAAGAACGCACTCAACAACGAAAAGAAGAAAAACCGGAACGACGAGAAGAAAGGAAAGAGAGCGCTGAAAAGCGGCATAAGGAATACAAAGAACGGAAAGAAAATAACAACCAAAATCGAGAAGATTCTGCCACAATTCGTAAAAACCCACAAAGACAGGAGGCTGAAAAAGCCCGAGAATCTGCTAATAAGACAGACCAAAAACAGGCTGAGACACCAAAAGATCCCAAACTCGACCAGCTTGTTCCGAAGGAGCCCAAATATATAAAAACAAAAACAGATGCCGCTAAAGCCGCGGCTCTGGCAACAGGGGCGGTTGTCGTTGGAAAAGACATCGTAGATGACCTTTTAGCGGATGATTCCGTACAGGAGATAGCTGAGAAGCAACCTCCGGTTCCAACGGTTCAGGAAACACTCGAAGGGCTACACAGAGAACAACAAGAAACAACTGACACAAATGCAGGAGAAGCATACTCGTCCACCGTGGAAACAGAACAACAAACGGTAAACAGTGAAGCTGACAACGCCGATGTCTCTCACCCGCCTCCTTCTTCCGAAGAGAGTGCCGGAGCAGTCGACGGCTATGGTCAGCCCATAACAGCTGAAACCAACTCCCGCGCCCGTGATCCCCTGCAAATCCTGCTGGACTCAGGCGGAAACGGCATCGCCCTTCAGGGCGATATGGTCAAAGACCTGCAACATGCGCTGGCTATGAGTGATCTGGGCCTGTGGGGCATGATGCTTTATCACAAGGATGGTGAGCCGCACGTTATTGACGGAAAGGCCGGGCCGAGGACATATGCGGCTGTACTGGCCTATGCGGAAGACCATCAGATCGACCTTCGGACGATGACGATGGCCGGGCTGATCGAGCACGCCAAAGCTTATGAAGACCCGGAAAACAGGCGTATGCTCGACTCACAGCCGGGATCATCCGCACGTACAACTGCCGAAGCCGAGAAAACCCCATGGGACAAAGGCCACACGGCTGGTACGTTCAATACGCAGGTCGCCCTGAATCACACCGAACAACCTCAAGCTGAAGACCCTGCGCTGAATACCCATATCGCGCAGGCTCCCGGCGGCCTTGGCAGTAAGGTTTAAGAGCTGCGCCCTGCCCTAAAGGCGGGGCACGGTAATATCCGAGAGTTCAAGCCGGATCGGCGCTGTTTTTTGATGGTTTTTCCACATAATGCCTGCGCAGGCTAGCGCTGACGCAAATAGCAGACCAAGAGAGGCCATCTCACCGCCGCTAATTCCGGTATCCTCCAGCTTTGTATTGATCCGATCGAGCTTACGCTCAGAGGCGTCAATCATTTCCAAAGCTTTTTTATTCGCACAGCCGTAAGGATCGGGATGTGATCTGAAAAACCATTCCACACCCCCGGTATGATCCGGATTCTCTTTAAGCCGTTCTAGTAACTCAGCGACAAAAGCGTCTCTTTCCGGAACCTGCGCTGCAAAGTTTTCAGCCTCGCATTCAGAAATGAAACCTTGCTTTTGAATAAAAGCATCCGGCGCCATGTTCCATTCACGAATTTCTGCTGTGAGCTCGGCTTTTTGCATTTGGCGGTCATGTTCAACAAGCTGTCTACGCGTACCGAATCCCCATGTCATTAGAACGCTGAAGGTCGCCACGCTAAACACAGGAGAAAGGTTTCTACACCGCTCCTTTTCCAAAGCAGTCAGTTTTTGCCCCAGACGGTCTACAGGTTCCAGATATTCCGTAAGTGTTTTTGCTGCTCCATTTTTTTGAGTCTCGCTAGCAAAATGGGGATTTTTATCTAAACGGGCCTTAAGACAATTTTCTACGGCCTCTGCACGGTCTTCGGGCAGGCCCCACTCATCCAGAAGCTTAATAGACAATTTTGTTCCTTCAGTGAAGGCAACAGCCTCCGGGTCTTTTTTAACGGCCAGCAAGACCTCATCCAACCCGTCTTTCGGAATTCCTAGCAAAAAATGCTCAATCTCCGCCGCCGGGCTGCTTTCCAGCAGATTTAAAAATGTTTGTCCTTGATTGCTCGATATCTTGTTTACTCCTACGCAAATATTAAAAACTCTATGCCGCATCTATGGATGGGAAAGGATTGGCTCTGAGCGTCATCAATTCATTTTTCACCGCCGCGCGTTTTTGAGCGTTTTTGCGCAGCTGATAGCCGCCACGTCCTGCGAAAAATCCAAATATACCACTCAGCCCGCCGATAAGCCCCGTTCCCACCATTTTCTGCTGTTCCTGATTGGCCAAATGTTCCTGAAGCGCTTTGCCTGTGACACAGGCCTCCACGTTGGCCGCGTTATAATGGATTACAGCCTCTTGATCTGCCGTGGGGTCGCCCTCAGCCTTCTGTAAAATTTCGTGAGCGCCAACCGCGAACGCCCGCTCCTTTTCCTGAGCGGCACACGGAGCTGTAAGCTCTTCCCTAAGCTCAGGCCTGTTTTCAAGATATATCTGCGGAGAGGTCCGCCCTGCGCTAATTTCACTATCCATTTGCGTATAGTTGACTGCCGCTCCCAGAGTAAAAACCGTACTCATCAAGAATGCCAGACTCGTCGCCCAAGCCTTCTCATGGGATTCACTACTTACATCATCAATTTTGTGCCTTAGGAAAGTGGTCGCCCGGAAATACTCTCCGAGCGCAGGAATAAGGAAAAGTTTTTCATTTTCTGAAAAATAAGAATTCTGTTGGAGCGCATCCGTGCACTGCTCTACAAGTTGTATAGCCAAACGCCCGTGCTCCATAACTTTATCAGTCTCCAACCCGAACATTTTCGCGGTCGTATCCGAGCTGATTCCCAGCAAGTGATGCGCTATGGCGTCCGTGCTCTCCGCCGTCCGCACACAATCCAGAAACGCCTGTCTGGCTTTTTCCGGCCCGTTATCAAAAATATCTGCCAGCATCTGCCTGCCTCCGCGCTAATGATGTCATAATTTGCCAGCATTAGAGGCGAAGCGATCATATGTCAAGGGAAGGGTTTAAGCGCGGGAAAGCAGG
Source organism: Alphaproteobacteria bacterium (assembly GCA_020442475.1). GTDB lineage: Bacteria > Pseudomonadota > Alphaproteobacteria > Micavibrionales > Micavibrionaceae > JAGRKA01. The sequence continues at coordinate 41,127 of JAGRKA010000011.1, forward strand.
TCGCCTTGATCTGAAATCTGAGGATCAAGCCCCAAATATCTAAATCCATTTGCAGAAAGAACCCTACCTCTTGGCGTGCGCTGCACCAGCCCCTGCTGCATCAGATAGGGTTCGATGACATCTTCAATCAGGTCACGCTGCTCAGATAGAGCCGCGGACAACGTTTCCACACCAACGGGACCGCCGCCATAACCATCAGCGATGCACCGTAAATAACGCCGGTCCATGGAATCCAAACCCGATGCGTCGACATCAAGCCTTTGAAGCGCCGCATCGACCCGCCCACGGGTCACAGGGCCGTTTCCACCCCCGTCAGCCTGTGCAAAATCCCGGACGCGGCGTGTTAAACGGCCTGCAATCCGTGGCGTTCCACGGGAACGCCTCGCGATCTCCAATGCGCCGTCTTCGCTCAAATCCATATGCAGAAGGCGCGCCGTGCGGCGTACGATCAGGGTCAACTCCTCCGCCGTATAAAATTCCAGCCGCAACGGAATCCCGAACCGGTCCCGCAAAGGGTTAGTGAGCAAGCCTGAGCGAGTTGTCGCACCAACAAGCGTAAAGGGCGCAAGGTCGATCTGCACCGAACGCGCCGCCGGGCCTTCCCCAATAATCAAATCAAGCTTGCGGTCCTCCATCGCCGGATAGAGAATTTCCTCAACTGCCGGGTTCAGCCGATGAATTTCGTCGATAAAGAGCACATCGTTTGGTTCCAGATTGGTCAGCAACGCCGCAAGATCACCTGATTTGACAATCACAGGACCGGAGGTTGCCCGAAAGCCTACACCCAACTCTTTGGCCACGATCTGCGCCAATGTCGTTTTCCCCAGCCCCGGCGGGCCGAAGAGCAGCACATGATCCATCGCTTCGCCCCGCGTACGTGCCGCCTCGACAAAAACCCGCAAATTAGCGCAAAGCGGCTTCTGCCCCGTAAACTCATCCAGAGACAAGGGCCGCAAAGCACCCTCCTCGCCTTTTTCGAAGGGCTGCGAGCTACGTTCTAATTCCGGGTTCTTGATCGCTTTCTGTTCCATCTTTTTATATTAACCACGAAGAACACGAAGTTCACCAAGAGTTTTGTCCCCGGTTTTATAACGACGTTTCCAGTCAAAACCCGTCATTGCGAGCGACCAACGTGAGCGCGGCAATCCAAACCTTCCTCTGGATTGCTTCGTTGGCTGCGCCGCCTCGCAATGACGGTGATTTGTCGTCCTTTTATCTAACATGGACTATATCTTTATGCTCCTTCGTGGGCTTCGTGGTTTTTACTATCTCACGCACTCAGCTCCTTCAACGCTTCCCGGATCAGGGTCTGGAGATTGTCGTTATCGTTTGCCTTTGCACGGGCGGCCATGACGGCTCTGTACGCCTCCGCCCGGGCGTAGCCAAGATTGGTCAGGGCCGAAACGGCATCGCGCTCCACCCCGGAGGCCTCCTCCCCTTTGCCCTCTTGCGCAAGAGCATTATAGCTCTGCGCCCCCGTCGAGGAGGGTACGGAAAGCCCGCCTGAAAGCTCCATATTCGCGGCCTTGTCTTTCAGCTCCGTCAAAATCCGTGCCGCTAATTTTGGCCCCACCCCGTCGGCCTGCGTCAGTGCCGCCTTATCCTGCGCCGCGATAATAAGCGCAAGGCGCTCCGGCGCACAAGCTGCCAGAATAGACAGCCCGGCCTTTGCACCCACCCCCTGCACAGAGGTCAGAAGGCGAAACCATGTCTGCTCCGCCTTATCGGCAAAACCGTAAAGCGTAATCGCATCCTCGCGCACGAGCGTATCAATGAGAAGGGAAGCCGGATCGCCCTTTTGTCCAATCCGCCCCAATGTCCGGGCGCTGGCATGCACAAGATATCCGACCCCCTGCACATCAAGGATCAGGTGCCCATCCGCAAAAGAGTCTATAACGCCGCTGAGTTTTCCAATCATGCCAGTGCCTCCGCCAGCCGTTTGCCGCAAGCGCCATAATGCGCGTGACAAATCGCCACGGCAAGCGCGTCGGCCTCATCCTCTCCGATCGCTCCACAAGCGGGGAGTAAAGTTCGTACCATCATGCCCATCTGCGCCTTGTCCGCATGGCCTGTCCCGACAATCGCTTTTTTGACCTTATTGGCGGCGTACTCCCCGACCGGAATACCGTGAAGTGCCGGAACGGACAATACTACGCCGCGCGCCTGCCCCAGCTTCAATGCAGAGGCCGGATTACGGTTGACGAAGGTTTCCTCGACGGCGGCGCATGCGGGATTCCAACGCTCGACAATGTCGCTTAAACCACGGTGAAGGGTCGCAAGTCGCTCCGGCAAAGAAGCGCCCGCTTCCGTCCGCACAAGACCGCAAGCCAAAAAACGCAGAGCATTGCCCTCACTCATGAGCACACCCCAACCAGTTTTCTGCAATCCGGGATCAAGTCCAAGAATAATCATGGAATCAGGATAACAGATTTCAAGAACGGAACAAGAACAAAAAGGCATGTACGCCAAAAATCTATGCGGCTTCTTTCTGACCGTCTTTTTTCGGAGGAACAACCTCGAAATCAAGCTCGTCTTTTTTTACCCCGACCTTTACGGCAGCCCCATCCATAATCGCACCCTCAAGGATCATCCCGGCAAGGCGATTTTGCAGATGGGTCTGGATCACACGTTTGAGCGGCCTTGCGCCGTAAGCCGGGTCATAGCCTTGATCGGCAAGCCAGGCTCTGGCTTTACTGTCCACCTCAAGGTTGATCTGGCGCTTCGCAAGGATTTTATGCAGACCCGCAAGCTGGATATCGACAATGCCTGTCATTTGTTCGCGGCCCAGACGGCGGAAGAGCAGGATTTCATCAAGCCGGTTTAAAAATTCCGGGCGGAAGGCGGCGCGCACGGCATTCATAACCTGCGCGCGTACATCCTCAACATCGGCACCGTCGGGCTGGGCGACAAGATGTTCCGCACCCAGATTCGAGGTCATAATCAAAACCGTATTTGAAAAATCGACAGTCCGCCCCTGCCCGTCTGTCAAACGGCCATCATCAAGCACCTGCAACAGCACATTGAACACGTCCGGGTGCGCCTTTTCGATTTCATCGAACAGTACAACCTGATAGGGGCGGCGGCGGACAGCCTCCGTCAACGCGCCGCCTTCCTCATAGCCGACATAGCCGGGCGGTGCGCCCATCATCCGTGCGACCGAATGTTTCTCCATATATTCGGACATATCCAGCCGGATCATGGCCGTATCATCATCGAACAAAAATTCAGCCAAAGCCTTCGTCAGTTCCGTTTTGCCAACGCCCGTCGGCCCCAAGAACAGGAAGGAGCCAATCGGCCTGCGCTCATCCTGAAGTCCTGCGCGAGAGCGGCGAACAGCATTGGCCACCGCTGTTACGGCGGCATCCTGCCCGACAACGCGGCGCTTGATGTTGTCCTCCATATTCAGGAGCTTTTCGCGCTCCCCAGCCAGCATTTTATCGACCGGAATGCCCGTCCAACGGCTTACGATCCCGGCAATATCGTCTTCCGTGACTTCCTCACGGATCAAGCTGGCGGATACACCGTCCCCTTCAGGCGTTGGCGCTTCAGCAAGCTTTTGCTCCAGTTCGGGAATCGCGCTGTATTTCAGCTCGCTGGCCTTCGCCCAGTCGCCCTCGCGCTCGGCCTGCTCAAGCGCGACACGCGCCTTGTCGAGCGCCTCAGTATATTTCTGCCCGGCATGAAGTTTTTCTTTCTCGGCCCGCCACTGGCTTGTTAAATCAGCCGATTTTGATTCGAGGCCTTTCAGCTCTTCCTCCAGCTTTTCAAGCCGGTCTTTCGAGGCCTTATCCGTTTCCTTTTTCAGCGCTTCCCGCTCGATTTTGAGCTGGATAATCCGCCGGTCAAGCTCGTCCACCTCTTCGGGCTTCGAATCAGCCTGCATCCGGATTCGGGAGGCCGCCTCGTCCACAAGGTCGATCGCCTTATCGGGGAGAAAACGGTCCGTGATATAGCGGTGTGAGAGCGTGGAGGCCGCGACAATCGCGTTGTCGGTAATGCGCACCCCGTGATGCAGCTCATATTTTTCTTTCAAGCCGCGTAGAATCGAAATCGTATCCTCCACGGTCGGCTCGGAGACATAAACCGGCTGGAAACGCCGGGCGAGCGCTGCGTCCTTCTCAATATGTTTGCGGTGCTCGTCGAGGGTTGTCGCGCCCACCATGTGCAACTCGCCGCGGGCCAAAGCAGGTTTGAGCATATTGCCCGCATCCATCGAGCCTTCGGCCTTTCCGGCACCAACCAGCGTATGAAGCTCATCGAGAAAGAGGACAATTTCGCCTGTCGCAGCCTTAATCTCATCCAGAACGGCCTTGAGCCGCTCCTCAAACTCCCCGCGAAATTTCGCCCCGGCCAAAAGCGCACCCAGATCAAGTGCCATCAAACGCTTGCCCTTAAGGCTTTCCGGAACGTCACCATTGACAATCCGCTGGGCCAACCCCTCCACGATCGCGGTTTTCCCGACACCCGGCTCCCCGATCAGGACCGGATTGTTTTTGGTCCGGCGTGAGAGCACCTGAATCGTACGGCGGATTTCCTCATCCCGCCCGATAATCGGGTCGATCTTTCCGCTGCGAGCGGCCTCCGTCAGATCATGCGCATATTTATTGAGCGCATCAAACTGGTCTTCTGCGCCGGGAGAATCAGCTGTACGCCCTTTTCGCATATCATTAATCGCCTGATTGAGACTCTGGGCGTTTACCCCGGCCTCCTCAAAAAATCCCGCAAGATCCAGCTTTTTCGCCAGAATCATGGCCTGCAAAAGTCGCTCAGCAGTCACATAGCTGTCACCCGCTTT
>JAGRKA010000120.1 GCA_020442475.1 Alphaproteobacteria bacterium
CAGCGATCCCTTCCGGCGCCCCGAACGGCGAGAGCACAAGCGCCTCCGCGCTCAAATCCTTCCATTCTCCCTGCCCTATATATAGGGTGTCGATCCGCACCGGGTGATACACTGCCCCCGAAAGCTCCTGCTTTTTGTTAGTCTTCTTCGCCGCAGCCTCTTCCAGCGTTTTTCGAGCTTCGTAAAAATCACGAATCTGGTCCTCCCGCTCCGTGCAAGCCTCCAGAGCATGATAATCCATCGTGACGCCAGCCCCCGGCGCATAATCGAACAGCGTGTCCATCTTCTCATAGAAAAGCGGCAGCCAGTGCTCCATCCCGTTATAGCGCCGCCCCTCGCTCACCGCTTCATAAAGCGGATCGCCACCCTGCACCACGCCGAACGCCTCGCGGTAACCCGCGCGGAACCGGGAGATAGAGTCCTTATCGAGGAAAAATTCACAAGCAGGCTGAAGCGCAAAATCGGCAATCTTCTCTTCCGTGCGCTGCGTCGCCGGATCGAACGCCTTGATGCTCTCGATCTCATCCCCGAACAAATCCATGCGCAAAGGCTT
>JAGRKA010000121.1 GCA_020442475.1 Alphaproteobacteria bacterium
TTGGCGCTCGTCCGGTGCTGATCGACTCCCGGCCCGAGTCATTCGTGCTCGACATCGAGCACGCCCGGTCCATGGTCACGAATCGAACTGCGGCGCTCCTCGTCGTTCATCCTTTCGGCCAGCCCGTTCCGTTCGACGAACTCGATGAGTTCACGAACGCCACAGGTGTTCAGTGCATCGAGGATGCTGCATGTGCTCTCGGAAGCACCCACGGCTCGATGCAGTGCGGATCTGGGCGCACCGGATGCTTCAGCTTCCACCCTCGCAAGGTGGTTACGACCGGCGAAGGCGGCATGGTCACGACGAATGACCGAACGTTGGCAGACCACATGCGTCGACTTCGGAGTCATGGCGGGGTGCGGTCCACACCAGCGATGCGTTTCGAGGAGATCGGATTCAACTTCCGCTTGTCCGAGATACCTGCAGCACTTGGCCTGGCGCAGCTGTCCAGGCTGGACGAGATCCTGTCCCATCGCCGCGAGGTGTCGCATGCGTACGAGCTGTTGCTTCGAGAGGTGGACGGCGTGAGCTTGAGGGAGGAG
>JAGRKA010000122.1 GCA_020442475.1 Alphaproteobacteria bacterium
ATATAATGATGACAAGGATCACATACATTTGCTCGTGTCTATTCCGCCAAAGATGAGCGTTGGCAGTGTCGTGCGCATTATCAAGACCAACACAGCGAGCAAGCTCAAGGTCAACTTTCCATTTTTAAAGAAGGTGTATTGGGGCACAGACAGTATATGGTCCGGCAGTTACTTTGTTTCCACAGTCGGGGTGGATGAGGCAATCATCAGACGATATATTCAGCACCAAGGCGAGGAAGATCAAGGCCGAGCTATGCTCGTACTCAAATGAAACCGCCTGCGTAAGCTGGCGGAGGTTCATTCATGAATCTCTCGAGGTTTTGTGATTATGGCTATTTATATCACGGCACAGGAGCTTAAGGCAAATTGTTTCAGGGCATTCGCAATGGTGATTGGGGAAGGGTTAAAACGCGGCCAGACCTGTTTGCGCGCGGCCAAGGATGAGGGCGTGGACGTCGTGCGTGCCCTCATAGGTGTTGACGGCCTCCAGGTTGCACATATGACGCATGACGCCGAATTCCTCCGAAATGCCGTTG
>JAGRKA010000123.1 GCA_020442475.1 Alphaproteobacteria bacterium
GTCCTGTGGTTCGAGCAGGTTTGCCATCGAGTACACCTGACCGGTCACGAGGGCCATCAGCATGCCTTGCGCAGCACCGATCAGCGTCGTCAGGAAAATTACCGAAAATGCCGGATGCATGAAAAATCTCCAGTTCAACTATCCCCACACCTGAGTGGGAAGGGGTAAATCAACACACCGCACTGCACCCCCTCCTCTCAGGAAAGGGTGGTGAACCTGCACACCGCACTGCCCCCTCTCCTCTCAGGAGAGGGTTGGAGTGAGGTGATCCATTCAGCCTCGGGCTTCGCCCCAGCCCCTCACCCCGTCCCTCTCCCCGCGGGGGAGAGGGTGATGGACCTGTGCGCCACCCCGTCCCTTCTCCTCACCAGAGAGGGTGATGAAGCGACTCACCGCACTGCTCCCTCTCCTCGCAGGAGAGGGTTGGGGTGAGGTGATCCATCCAGCCCCGGGCTTCGCCCCAGCCCCTCACCCCGTCCCTCTCCCCGCGGGGGAGAGGGTGATGGACCTGTGCGCCACCCCGCCC
>JAGRKA010000124.1 GCA_020442475.1 Alphaproteobacteria bacterium
GGCCGATATTTCGGCGGCGTCGCACTTGTCGGCGATTGATTATATCGGGGATGTGCCTTGGGAAGAGCACGAGGTGGCCCGACGCTGGTATGATAAGGTTTGTGCACGCAAAAGCTTTCAACCGCTTTTGGATGACCGGATTCCGGGATTTTCTCCGGTTTCCGATTTGCAGGATGTCGGAACCTAGCGGTCCGCTTCGTTTGGGTTGATTTTCTTTACAAGCCAATAAGGGTTCATGAATAAACTTTTTTGTTTTGGATACGGTTATAGCTGCGATTATCTTGGGCATGAGCTTTTGGGTCATGGGGGGTGGCATGTGCTCGGGACGACGCGCGATCATGTCAAAAAAGACGCTCTGAGCCAGCGCGGTGTAAAGGCTTATATTTTTGATTATGAGCATCCCCTGGCCGATCCGGCCCTTATCTTGAAAGATGTGACGCATCTTTTGATCTCGACACCGCCAAACGATCATGGCGATCCGACGTTTCAGGCGCATGGCCATGATATTTTAAACATGCCGAATTTA
>JAGRKA010000125.1 GCA_020442475.1 Alphaproteobacteria bacterium
CCTCACCCAGGAGATCGAGCATTTGGCCGGTCACCATCCCGCCAATGCCTGTGGCGGCGCCGACAGTCTGAGCGGCGCGGACCATGGGCTGGCCGAATTTCACAATTCCATCGATCAGGATTTGAAAGCCGAGATTGAGGAGAGCATCCCCGGCCAGGATCGCGGTGGCTTCGTCAAAGGCTTTATGACAGGTCGGCTTCCCGCGACGGAGATCGTCATCATCCATCGCGGGTAGATCGTCATGGATCAGGGAGTAAGTGTGAATCGCCTCGACCGCGGTCGCGACATAGGTCTCCGGTGGCGGTGTGGCGCCGGCGGCGTCCTCACCCTTCGCTTTGCGCACGGTTTCAGCCGCGGCGAAGACAAGTTGCGGTCGGATGCGTTTGCCGCCGCTGAAGAAACTGTGTCGCATCGCGGAGATGAGCCGTTTCGACCCCGCCACGCTTGGGTCCAAGTGGGATTCCATGAAGGACTCCACCTGTGTGCAGACATTTGATGAAAATGAATTCAAATCGGTCATAATG
>JAGRKA010000126.1 GCA_020442475.1 Alphaproteobacteria bacterium
GTTCATGACGTGGTCGATATGCGCGGCGATGAATTCCTCGCCGGACTTTGCCGTGAAGACATGCGGGGGCACGTTGCCGCCGCGTCCCTGCCCCAGCCCGTTATGCCGCAGCACCATCGGAGCGCTGCCTGCAAAGGGTTTGCCTTCGCTATAACCGCTGGTGTTATCGGTGAGCATGAACAGGAACGGCGCAAGGCAATAAAGCCTGCGGACATCCCGCAGCATCTGGTCCGCGTCGCGCGGGCTGACCGAGACCTGATTGGATTTACAGACCGCGAAATAGCGCACGCAATCTTTCATGTCTTCGCGGTAGGGGGCGTACATGATGTTATAGCGCTCGACATCCATGATATGAGCCAAAAGCGCGTCTGCGGTTTTATCGGGCAGATCCTGAAAATAGGAACGTTTCAGATTCAGACTTTGCGCCCTATCCGACAGGGTTTGAATCTTGCGGTTAACGTCATCCAGTACATCCCTGATTTGCGTCGGCGCGCCCGCTATGCTCGCAACTTCCAGAACCTCGG
>JAGRKA010000127.1 GCA_020442475.1 Alphaproteobacteria bacterium
GAATGGATCGAGCCGGGGCTGCTGGCCAGGATGCAGTGGCCTGCATGGCGCGATGCGCTGCTGCTGGCCCATCGCGGGGCGCATCCCGCAGCACGCGACCGGCTGGCCTATGACGAACTGCTCGCCAATTCGCTCGCTCTCATGCTGGTGCGCGAAAATAACCGGGCGCGCCGGGGCCAGCCGCTGAAGGGTGACGGATCGCTGCGCGACAGGCTGCGGCTGCCCTTTCCGCTGACAGGCGCGCAGCGGCGTTCGATCGGTGAGATCGAGGGCGATCTGGCCCAGTCATCGCCGATGCTGCGCCTGCTGCAAGGCGATGTTGGCGCGGGCAAGACGGTGGTCGCGCTGGAAGCCATGCTGCTGGCGGTGGAGGCGGGCGCACAGGCGGCCATGCTGGCGCCCACTGAAATCCTTGCCCGTCAGCACTATGACACGCTGCGCGCGCTGGCCGCGCCGACGGGCGTGTCGATTGCCCTGCTGACCGGGCGTGACAAGGGCCGGGCGCGCGAATCGATCCTGATG
>JAGRKA010000128.1 GCA_020442475.1 Alphaproteobacteria bacterium
CTCTTGATCCTTACATCGACAATAGCCGCATGGGACGTCTGGTGCTCTATGACGGGCATGATGTGGCCGGGGGCGGAACGATCTCGATGGAGGGCTATGCCGACCAGCGCCGGGCTGAAAAGCCGGTGGCGCAGAATATCTATCAGGTTGAATCCCTGACCAGCTATGAAGCGCGTGCCCGCCAAAACCGCCATTATGGCGCGGTTTTCTGGTTTACGGGTTTGTCCGGGGCCGGAAAATCGACATTGGCCATCGCGGTCGAACGCGCCTTGTTTGAGCGCGGCTATCACACATACGTTCTGGACGGCGATAACGTGCGGCACGGATTGAACTCCGATTTGGGATTTTCGCCGGAAGACCGGGCCGAAAACATTCGCCGTATCGGGGAAGTCGCGGCGCTGATGGCCGATGCCGGAAATATCTGTGTGACGGCCTTTATTTCGCCGTATCGGGAAGACCGGGACCGGGCGCGTAAGGCGTCCCCGGCGCGGTTCCACGAAATCTACGTCAAGGCCGATCTG
>JAGRKA010000129.1 GCA_020442475.1 Alphaproteobacteria bacterium
GTGATCCCGCGCGCTTTTTCCTCAGGCGCCTTGTCGATCTTGTCAACGCTCTCACCATTGCCGTACTTCTTCGCAATCGCCGCCGTCAAAGTCGTCTTCCCATGGTCAACGTGACCAATAGTCCCGATATTCGCATGCGGCTTATTTCTCTCAAATTTTTCCTTAGACATCTTTTCGTTCCTTCATCGTCTTAAGATGTGATGACCAGCGCCACGCCAGCCGTAATTAAACCAATGCTCTGATGTAAGAAAACCCGCTGATAAAGTCAACGGGTTTTTTGGGTTTGGCAGAGATGTTATTAAAATGATGGAGCGGGCGACCGGGATCGAACCGGCATATTCAGCTTGGAAGGCTGACGTTCTACCATTGAACTACGCCCGCATTGGAGTGCCAGTATACTCATTCACTGGCCGTTGACAACATATTATGGAGCGGGCGACCGGGATCGAACCCCCTCGCGCAACGCCGTTGCGCGTTCCTTATAATAAAATAGCGGGTTCGATACGACTCCTGATG
>JAGRKA010000012.1 GCA_020442475.1 Alphaproteobacteria bacterium
CATCAATCTTGTATTTGAACACGAAGAAAAGAGAAGATAAAAAAGCCTACAAAGTGTTCATAGTTGTCATTTCGAACAGCGCGAAAGAGAAAATCTCTGCGCCCTCTGCGCCTCTGCGGTGAAAAACAGTAGGTTTTTCTGCTTGGGGCAGGGGGCGCAGAGACCTTCGTGCTCTTTATCTCCTTTCGTGATTAAAACCGGATCAGACCCGGATCATATGGATCAATATTTTTGGATTTTGTTATAAAATCATATCCTTAAAGCCACCGCTTGCGCGGGAAAAGCAAAAAGTGAATCAATTTATTTTGGGCAGGCTATATCCGCGATAATCCAGTTGAATGGTTTTATTCCGGTTTGTCAGGCCGCGGGTAATCTTGAGCGCAGATTTTGGTATCCCTAGAGTTTTTGCCAGCAGGGCAATCACCGCCTTGTTGGCCTTTCCATCCTCAGGCGCTGCCGTGACATAGATTTTGTAGAGAGGGTTACCGTCTTCACAAACCGCTTTCTTAATACGTTCAGCTTTTGCTTTCGGCGTTACACGGACATGCAGAAGCGTTGGGAGCGGCTGAGAATCAAAGAGATCGAGCAAGTAATGCCTCCGTGGCTCCAAAGCTGTTCCATCTCAAATAAAAATGTATTGCCCGGTCGTTACTCTTCTTTAATACGGCCTTGAAAAAGCAGGTCTATGCTCTCTAAGAGACTTTTTTAGTCTTGCTCAGCATTTCTGTAGCGCCTTTGAGTAAATCCAGCGGGATCGGCAGGACGATTGTCGAGCCTTTTGCATTGGTAAACTCACCCAGCGTACCCAGATAGCGAAGCTGCATCGTTTCGGGCCTGCGGGCAAGAATTTCTGCGGCCTCGTCAAGTTGCTGGGCGGCTTGCAATTCCCCTTCGGCATTGATGATTTTGGCGCGCCGCTCCCGTTCGGCTTCGGCCTGCTTGGCGATGGCACGGACCATCGTGGGGTCGATATCGACATGCTTGATCTCGACATTCGTGACTTTGACGCCCCAGCCATCTGTTTGATGGTCAAGAATGTCCTGTACGTCCTTGTTAAGCTGGTCCCGTTTGGAGAGCATGTCATCCAGATCGTGCTTGCCAAGGACGGAGCGCAGGGTCGTTTGTGCAAGCTGCGAAGTCGCGCTGCGGAAATCCTCAACCCGGTTGATGGCGTAGGCCGGTTCAACGATCCGGTAATAGACGACCGCATTAACCTTAACAGAGACATTGTCGCGAGAAATGACATCTTGTGTTGGGATGTCCTCGGTTCTGATCCGCATATCGACGGTGATCATCTGCTGGACAGCCGGGATAACAAGCTGGATACCGGGGCCGCGTGTATCGGAGAATTTTCCAAACGTGTAGACAATGCCGCGGTCATATTCCTTGACGATTTTGACGGAGGCAATCAGGAGAACAACGATAGCGACCAGAACGGGAGCAAAAAAAGTCATAAGAAAAATCCTTTTTTTAGTGTTTAAGCCTCTGAGGAGACGTGTAAAATAAGATCGTTAACGCTGGAAATTGTTACTTTTTCACCCTCGGCAATCTCCAGAAGCGTATCCGATTCCGCCTTCCAGATTTCGCCTTGAATTCTAACGCGGCCTTCCTTGCCGCTCCATTCAACAATAGCGGCCTTTTGTCCGATCATCCCTTCTGCGCCCGTCGTCGCTTTCCGGCGGCGGTGCCGGATGACCAGAATAGCCGAGGCTATCAGGATGAAAATCTCTACAAAGGCGATACCGAAAAAGACACCCCAGCCGATTTCAAGCCCGAAGACGCTGTCTGGCCCGGCCTTGAGCGCATAACCGACCAGCAGCGCCAAAACGCCGTTAAAGGCCGCAATGCCAGAGGGAAGGGCTATTTCAGCAACGATCAACGCCGCGCCGCAGATAAACAGGAAGGTCGCGGCCTCCCCGGCGGGGATAAAACCAAGCAGGTGCAGGGCGAGGATCAGGCTTGCGATCATGGTTTAGGCGGCCTTTGCTTTCATTGTATCTAAGGCCTCTATTAAAGCATCTCCCATGCCGCTTGTCGAGACTTGGCGGGTTTGGTCGGCCATGATATCCGCAGTTCTGATTCCGCTTTCCAGCACGTGTTGAACGGCCTTTTCAATAGCGTCCGCCCAATCGCTTTCATCGAGAGAATAGCGTAGCGCCATAGAGAAGCTCAGGATTGTGGCCAGCGGGTTGGCTTTGCCTTGCCCTGCAATGTCGGGCGCAGAGCCATGTACAGGCTCATAAAGCCCCGGAACACCAGGGGCCCCAAGGGAAGCGGAGGGGAGCATCCCGAGAGAGCCGGTCAGCATTGCAGCCTCGTCCGAGAGGATATCACCGAACAAATTGTCGGTGACGATCACGTCGAACTGCGATGGATTGCGCAAAAGCTGCATCGCGCAATTATCCGCGTACATGTGGGAAAGCTCCACATCGTTGTAGCTTTCCGCGTGCAGGGCCGTGATTTCCTCTCGCCACAGCTTGCCGCTTTCCATCACGTTGCCTTTTTCGCAAGAGGTCACGCGGTTTGAGCGCTTGCGGGCCAGTTCAAAGGCTACACGGCCTACGCGCCGGATTTCGCTTGTCGTATAGGTTTGCGTGTTAAAGCCACGCCGTTCGCCATTTTCAAGCGTTTCAATCCCGCGTGGTTCGCCGAAATAGACCCCGCCCGTGAGCTCCCGGACGATCAGGATATCGAGGCCTTTCACGATCTCCGGTTTCAGGGTGGAGGCCTCCACCAGCGCATCGAAAACGAGAGCAGGGCGCAAATTTGCAAAGAGATCCAGCTCTTTACGCAGGCGAAGCAGCCCGGCCTCGGGCCGGAGATTATAGTCAACGCCGTCCCATTTCGGCCCGCCGACACTGCCCATCACGATCGCATCCGAAGTGCGGCATTTTTCGAGCGTTTCATCGGCCAGAGGGGCGCCGTACGCGTCGTACGCGCTCCCGCCGATATGGTCTTCCGTGATCGCAAAGCGGGGACCGTTATTGCTTTCAAGCCAACCGATCAGCTTTTTGACTTCTGCCATGATTTCCGGGCCGATTCCGTCACCGGGCAGAAGGGTGAGCTTATGTGTCATGCTAAGTCTTTCTTCTTTTTTAGAGTCTTAAAATTGCTAACCGCAGAGACGCAGAGGTACAGAGATTCATTTTAAAAGTCAAAGCGCCGCAGGCAATAACAAACAATGTCTCAGTCTGAAACCATTATTATTATTGCAGCTTCGCTGCGGTTTCCTGAGAAAGCCTCTGTCTCTCTGCGTCTCTGTGGTTCAAAACCTTAAACCCAAGGCCGTTTTTCGTGGTCTTTTGCTTCAAAATCCCGGATGTGAGCCGTTTTTTCCAGTGTCAGGCCGATATCGTCCAGCCCGTTCAGCAGGCAGTGTTTCCGGAACGGGTCGATGTCGAAGCTGGTGGAATGATTGCCCCATGTAATCACCTGCGCCTCCAAGTCGACGCTGAGCTTCTCGCCTTCATGAGCTTCCAGCCAGTCTACTAACTCTTTATGTGTATTTTTATCTTCAATAACAATGGGTAGTATCCCATTTTTAAAGCTATTATTGAAAAAAATATCAGCGAAAGAGGGGGCGATTATGCAGCGGATTCCAAAATCCAGCAAGGCCCACGGCGCATGTTCCCGCGAAGAACCGCAGCCGAAATTATCGCCCGTGACCAGAATTTCGGCGTTTCGGTAGGCGGGCTTATTCAGGACGAAATTCTCCCGCTCGCTGCCGTCGTCGTGGTAGCGGATATCGTAAAAGGCGCTTTTACCCAGCCCCGTACGCTTGATTGTGCGTAGGAATTGTTTCGGGATAATCACATCCGTATCAATATTCACCATCGGCAGCGGCGCGGCCACCGCAGTCAGTTTTGTAAAGGGCTGCATGTCTGTTCAGGGCTCCGGCTTATCAAATTCTAGTGTCTTCTTATACTCAGTTAAAATCATTTCTGCAAAGGGTTCGAAGAGGTCCATATCAAACACGGCAGGGCCTTTGGCACGCATACGGGTCAGCGCGCCGGGCGGGGAGATGTCCCGGCCTGTTTCTTTTTCATGGCCGCGCGGGATGGTGCTGCCGTCATAGGCTTCAACGATCGCGGCAAGACGTACGGGCGCGGAGAGGCGCTCACCGGGGATTTTGTGTGGTCCTGTCCCGTCCATGCGTTCGTGATGGTATTTCATGATGTCGAGCATCAAATCTTTGAACGGGTGGGAAATGCCGGCAAGTTCGGTCTCTACGATCTGGACGCCAAGGTCAGGGTGTATGCGTCTTAAAGCATATACTGGGTGCGTTTCATCTACGCGCTCTTTTTTGTCCCAGACACTGGTAGATTGTTCCATCTTGCCGATATCGTGTGGCTGCCCGCTCCAGTTCATGTTCTCTGCGACAGTTTGACCCAGCCCCATATGAAGGCATGTTTTTTTGAGCATATCACCGACCCGAATGGCATGTTCGTGAAAAATATAGGTAATATTGGCCGGGCGCTGTGCGTCATAGGCAGCCAGCTTTTTAAGCTGGTCCTCGATAAAGGGTTTAAAGACCTCCTGACAGGTTTTATCCGTACGGAAATCGAAACCGTCCGGCCAGTCATTTTTCAGCGTGATTACATTTTCGGGCATGGCGTATCTCCAGCCGGGACCATAGCAGAATTTGTATTTCTGTCAATTATTTTACATACTATATTTACGGGCTTTTAGTGCCTTGTGCGTAAGATCGTTATTAAGGTCTATGGCTATTTTAGCCGCAAATAATAAATAGGGACGGGGATAATGTTAGGGAAAACACTGTTTTTAAGTGCGCTGGTTTTTACGCTTTTATCTGGCGTGCCGTGCCGGGCGGAAGAGTCTTTTTCCGCTCCTGAGGCGGCGTATGGCATCCATGAGTCTGTATCTGTGCCGGCTGCTCAGGCCGAAACGGCCTTTGCCGTCGGGGCGTCTGGGCGTGAACTCGCCTATGAATTTGCCGGAGATCGTGAGGAGGGCGCCTTGCGGCTGTTCCTCTCGCGTGAAAGCTTTACCAAACGTGATAAGGACGACATTCTGGCGGAAGAGTTGAACGGGCTTTCACCGGCTGCAGGTATTCGCTTCACGATAGATTTTAGTTTGTAAGTCCGCGCACGCCGGTTAATCCCAGCTGAGATAACGGCGTTTTTTAACACGAAGCACACGAAAATTTCACGAAGGACACAAAGAAGAGTTTTTTCAACACTTGAAACTTCATATCAAAAAACTTTGTGATCTTCTTTAAAAATTTTCTTTTCATCTTCGTGTTAAGAATACGGACTTTGCCGTCAGGGTCAAAGTTTGCTTTCGAACCACCGAATGTGTATGGGGCCGCGTCTGTCCTTAAAGCGTCCGTACATCCGTTAATTTGCCGGTAATCGCAGCTGCCGCAGCCATAGCGGGGCTGAGCAGGTGCGTACGCCCGCCGCGGCCTTGGCGCCCTTCAAAGTTGCGGTTGGAGGTGGAGGCGCAGCGTTCGCCCGGCTCCAGCTTATCGGCGTTCATCGCCAGACACATGGAGCAGCCCGGTTCACGCCAGTCGAAACCGGCTTCGATCAGGATATCGGCGATGCCTTCTTCTTCAGCCTGTTGTTTCACAAGGCCGGAGCCGGGAACAACCATGGCCTGAACGTTCTTGGCGACTTTGTGCCCTTTTGCGACTTTTGCAACTTCGCGTAAATCCTCGATCCGCGCATTGGTGCACGAGCCGATAAAGACCTTGTCGATTGTCACGTCTTCTAGCGGTGTACCGGGTGTCAGATCCATATAGTCCAGAGCGCGCTGAACGGCCTTTTGCCGGTCCGGATCATCGAAATCGGACGGGGCGGGCACCTTTCCTGTAATCGGCGCGATATCCTGAGGGCTTGTGCCCCATGTGACAGTCGGGGCGATATCTGCAGCTTGAATCGTAATCTCTTTATCGTAGGCAGCGCCCTCGTCAGAGGGCAGAGTACGCCAGTATGCAAGCGCCTTGTCCCAGTTTTCACCCTTGGGCGCCATTGGACGGCCCTTGATATAGGCGAAGGTCGTTTCATCCGGTGCAACCAGACCGGCCCGTGCGCCGCCCTCGATCGACATGTTACACAGCGTCATGCGCCCTTCCATAGACAGCGCGCGGACGGCCTCACCGGCATATTCGAGAACGTAGCCTGTGCCGCCCGCTGTGCCGATGGTTCCGATGATGGTCAGCGCCATATCCTTGGCCGTAACACCGGGAGGCAGGGCGCCCTCCACAGTGATCCGCATAGTTTTTGCGGGTTTCTGGATCAGCGTTTGCGTGGCGAGCACGTGCTCAACCTCGGATGTGCCGATCCCGAAAGCCAGCGCGCCAAACGCGCCGTGTGTAGAGGTGTGGGAATCGCCGCACACGATGGTCATGCCGGGCTGCGTAAAGCCTTGCTCCGGGCCGATAATATGAACGATACCTTGGCGACGGTCGTTCATGCCGAACAGACGAACCCCGAATTCTTCGCAGTTTTTCTGGAGCGTCTCAACCTGAACGCGGCTATCTTCTTCTTTGATCCCTTGGGAGCGATCCGTCGTCGGGACGTTGTGATCGGCGACGGCCAGCGTGGCTTCGGGCCTGTGAACCTTGCGCCCGGCCAGCCGAAGCCCTTCAAAAGCCTGTGGGGAGGTCACTTCATGGACGAGGTGGCGGTCAATATAAATCAGGGACGTTCCGTCGTCCTGCGTGTGGATGACGTGATCGTCCCAGATTTTTTCGAAAAGGGTACGGGGGTGGGCGCTCATTGGGCCTCCTCTGCGCTATTCTGCGGAGGACGCGCCGCCCTCTGCCTGCGCTGCTGCATCTGCCGCTGCTTTTGCTTCAGCTTCTTTGGCATCGCGTTTGGCCTGCTCGCGGGCTTCGTGTGCCTTACGGGCTTCTGCGCGTTTTGCGTCCTTCTCAGCCTTTTTCTGCGCTTTTTTCTGCGTTTGGGTCATGGCTTCTGCCGCATCGTCGCGCTTGACTTCAATGCCGTAACCGGCTGTACGCTCAGCAATCCGGGCCGCTTTACCGCGACGGTCGCGCAAATAGTAAAGTTTGGCGCGGCGGACGGAACCGCGGCGAACCAGTTCGATGGAATCAATCCGGGAGCTCCAGAGCGGGAATACACGCTCTACGCCTTCGCCGTAGCTGATTTTACGGACGTTGAAGGTCTCGTTAACGCCGCTGCCGTTACGGGCTATACATACGCCTTCATAGGCCTGAATACGCTCGCGCGTACCTTCCTTAACGCGGACATTCACCTTTACGGTGTCACCGGGACCGAAATCCGGCACGTCTTTTTGAGCTTTAAGCTGTTCGAGCTGCTTGGCTTCGAATTTTTGCAGTATATTCATGTCTTTTTCCCTTATCAGGCCCCGGTTTCAAGCCTACAGGCAAGGCGGGCCGTTTGTCTTTTTCATGGGGTTAAACCATAAGTCAGCGCGCTTTATACAGGGAACGCCGCCAAAAGACAAGCTATTTATCAAGTAAATCCGGGCGGCGGAGTCGTGTGATCTCTTCGGCCTGCTTGCGGCGCCATTCCCTGATTTTTGCATGATCTCCTGATTGCAGGATCTCCGGTACGTCATGCGCTGTTCCGTCTGCCGATTCCCAGTGCGCGGGGCGTGTATAGTGCGGATATTCCAGCAAGCCATCGGCAAAGCTTTCTTCATCCGGTGTTTGCGCATTGCCCATGACGCCGGGCAGCAGGCGGATGCACGCATCCATCAGGATCAGGGCCGCAGGTTCTCCGCCGGAGAGCACGTAATCCCCAACGGAAATTTCTTCAAAGCCGTGCGCGTCCAAAATCCGTTGGTCCACGCCTTCATAGCGTCCGCAGAGCAGGGTGATCTCCGGTGTGGCCGCGAGGGCCTGTACGTCTTTTTGCGTCAGCGGCTTCCCGCGCGGAGACAGGTATATCTTACGCCCCGGCTTTTTGATAGAGAGCAGGGCTTTCTCAATCACATCGGGGCGCATCACCATGCCTGCCCCGCCGCCATAGGGCGTGTCGTCCACGCTCTTATGCACCCCGTCCCCGAAATTCCGGATATTCACGGCGTTATAGGACCATGCGGCCTTGTCCAGCGCCTTGCCGGAGAGGGAATGCCCCAACGCGCCGGGGAACATCTCCGGGAACAGGGTGAGAATGTTGACGTGAAAACTCATGAGGCTTTTTAAACACTAAGACACGAGGACGCCAAGAGAAAAGATAATATTGTTGACATATTGTTTAAAGGGGGGGGTGGAAGGGGTACAAGTAAGAAAAAATATACGGAGTTTTTATTATGTCGTTTCAAAATTTGAAAAATGCGTGGGAAAACAGGCCCAAGCCAATCGCCGGCTTGTCTGGTAAGGCCAAATTGACTGGCTCGTTATTGGGTACGCCAGTATTTCCTGCTCTGCATACTTTAGATGATATGGATGATTTTAAAGGGTTTTGGGAACATGGTACTAAAAATTTTTCTTCTGATGCTAAGCTTATTGGGACAATAAACGCTTTTTTTACCGCTTTATATTTCATTGCTGCCAATGGTTTGGACGCTCATCTCGTTGATAAGGGAAAATAACAGAACTCGTCTCTGAAATGGCCTGCGCAGCTCCTGAGGAACCGGGGACGGCTCTTTGCGGTGTGAAGGATGTTTCGGCAACGCCTTATTACCTTTCCTTTCTTCCTTTTACGAAACCTGATACTGGCGCAACGAAAGTTGCGGTCATAGCCGAAAAACGTGATAACGGTCTGGCGCTTAAGGGGGAGTTTGTCCGGCAGCAAGTTTGTGAAACTGTTACCGCCATAACCGTTTCACCGGATACTGATTTTATCAGCCATGAGGATTGGCAGAATAATGGGCAAGTGCTTTCAAGCGAGTGTAAGGTTCTTGCTTTGTAGGTTGTGCAGGCGTTATCCGGACAACGTAATTTTACAAAACGTCATTGCGAGAAGGCAGAGCCGACGAAGCAATCCAGTATTGCTCCTACGGCTTCTGGATTGCCGCGCCGCCCATGGCGGCTCGCAATGACAGCATGTTTTACTCCGCGCAGGCTATGATTAACCGTGCCTCTTCAATCTCCGGTACATTGTCCTTCGTGAAGGGGAGGAGGTAAGCCTCTCCCGCAGGCGGTTTGATTTCGAGGAGGTCGCCTGCACCGAAATTATAGACGGCGATTACAGTTCCGGCGTCTTTGCCGTCTGTGTCCACAGCCTTGAGGCCAACCAAATCCTCTATATAAAACGCATCTTCATCCGAGATGTCCGGGAGCTTGTCCCGGCTGATCCACAGCTCAGTCCCCGCGATGTCCTCAGCGGCCTCGCGGGTGTTGATCCCTTCGATTTCGGCCAGCATATATTTACCTGAAGGGTTCTTCAGTGTGATCTCAAAGTCCTCAACCTGCTCCAGAAGGGTGATATCCTCACAATAGGGCAGGATTTTTACCAGCCCCTTCACCCCATGCGGCCCCGTGATCTTTCCGATGCAGATGCGTTTTGTCATTTTTGTTTTAACCACGAAGCGCACGAAGGCCACGAAAATTTCCTTAAAGAAGACAAATGGCCCAGGCAAAAATAAAATACGGTTTAGCCCCAAATATTTTATGCTTTTTGCGCCTTCGGCGCGGGCATCAGGTGCATCTTCTTCGTGTTTTTCGTGCGCTTCGTGGTGAATTTTTACTCGGTTTTTTGCTCTTCTTCAGCAGGAGCCTCAGCAGCAGCTTCTTCCGCAGGTGCTTCGGCTTCAGCGGGCGCAGCAGCAGCCGCTTCCGCAGCGGCCTTGGCTTCCTCTTCGGCAGCTTTCGCAGCTTCAGCAGCAGCTTCCTGCTTTTCCTTTTTGTCCTGAATACGCATCAGGGTTTTTTCGCTTGGCTTGGCTTTATTCGGGCGCTCAGCCTGTGCAGGCATGTCGATCAGCCCGGCCTTGCCGAGGAAAATCGCAACGCGCTCGGAGGGTTTTGCGCCTTGGGAAAGCCAGTACTTTATCCGGTCTTCCGTCAGCTTGACGCGTTCCTGATCATCGCTCAGCAGCGGGTTGTACGTGCCGAGTTTTTCAATGTAGCGGCCATCGCGCGGCATGCGCTTGTCGGCGACAACGATTTTGTAAAACGGGCGGGCTTTCCGTCCGCCGCGGGATAGTCTGATTGCAAGTGCCATTTTAGTTTTCTCCTTTTAGTACAAGCTGTGAACCAATTATAAAAAATAATAAAAGAAGCCAATGCAGATGGTTCATGACATGCACAAGCTCTTTGAAGTCTTTCCGTTGGCATATTGTTACGGCAAGAAACGAAATTAAAACGAGGGCAAAGAGGCCATAGTCTTCGATAACGTTATTCCAAATAAAACTCTCCGCTCTTTCCAGATTTCCGGTTTTAAAATAGCTGTTCAAAACAAGCTCTCTGCCTTTCGTTATGCCGTTTGCTAAAAGCAGAAAAATCAACGAAGAGGCTAACCATATCTTGTTTGGTATGAACGTATTTAGCAAACGCCTCATCTCTGTTTTTCTTTCTCTAGGTTCTTTTAATTACAGTCTTTTAACAAATAAAATTAACACGAAGAAAAAAGAAGTTTTCGAAGTTGCACGAAGGAAATTTTAAAATTCAAAAATTTCGTGGTCTTAGTGCCCTTAGTGTTCTTCGTGTTAAAATCTTTTTATCTCCGTTTCCCCTTCTTCTTCCGGGGTTTCTTGTTAAGCGCGTTACCGCCGCCGAGGAGGGCCTCAAGGTCCGCAGGTGCACCGCCGCCCGAGAGCGCACCGCCCGGAGCGAACGGATTTGGCCCTAAGGCTCCGCCGCCCTCACTCGCGGCCATATCCGCTGCCAGCGCATCCGGCTCCATGGAACCGGCCATGAGCTCCAGATCATCCATCTTGCCGCCCATCATGTCCTTCATCATGCCCATCATCTTGCCGGGGCCCATTTTGCGCATGCGCTTCATGGCAACTTGCATCTGTTTGAGCTGTTTGGCGAGTTGGTTTATTTGCTGTACGCTTGCGCCGGACCCGGCGGCGATCCTGCGTTTACGCGAGGCGTTCAGAAGGTCTGGCTTTTCACGCTCCTGCGCCGTCATGGACAAGATAATGGCTTCTTGTCTTTTAATGATGGAATCGTCCATCCCAGCCGCTTCGAGTTGCCCGGCCATACCGGAAAGACCTGGCATTAGCTTCATCATCGCGCCCAGTCCGCCCATTTTTTGCATTTGCTTCATCTGGGAGAGCAGGTCGTTAAAGTCGAATTTGCCCTTTTTGAATTTCTGGGCCATTTTTTCAGCTTCGGCTCGGTCAACGGTCTCGGCGGCTTTTTCGACGAGGGAAACGATATCGCCCATCCCCAGAATGCGCCCGGCGATCCGCTCCGGATGGAATGTCTCCAGCGCATCCCACTTTTCTCCGGTTCCGATCAGCTTGACCGGCTTGCCGGTGACGGCCTTCATGGACATGGCCGCGCCGCCGCGCGCATCGCCGTCCACACGGGTCAGCATGATCCCGCTTAAGGGCACGCGCTCATTGAAAATCCGGGCCGTGTTGACGGCATCTTGTCCGGTCATGGCATCGGCCACAAGGAGCGTTTCCACCGGTTTGGCTTCTTTCTGGATCGCGGCGGCCTCCGCCATCAACTCCTCGTCGATAGACAGGCGTCCGGCCGTATCCAGCATGACCACGTCATAGCCTTCCTTACGGCCTGTCTCCAGCGCACGCTTGGCGATGTCTACGGGTTTTTGGCCCTCGATGATCTCAAGCGTGGCGATCCCGGTTTGCTCGCCAAGTTGTTTGAGCTGCTCCTGTGCTGCCGGACGGTAGACGTCGAGGCTGGCCATCAGGACTTTCTTGTTCTTTTTATCGCTCAGGAATTTCGCAATTTTAGCTGTAGAGGTCGTTTTCCCGGAGCCTTGTAGCCCGACCATCAGGTAAGCGCAGGGGGATGTTGCGAATTTTAACTCATCCGCTTCGCTGCCCAGCATGTCTACGAGCGCGTCATGGACGATTTTGACAATTTGCTGGCCGGGATTAACGCCCTTAATAACATCCTGCCCGACGGCCTTCTTCTTGATCTCTTCAATGAAATCCTTCACGACCGGCAGGGCGACATCAGCCTCCAGCAGTGCGATCCGGATTTCCCGGCTCACGGCCATCACGTCGTTTTCGCTTAG
Organism: Alphaproteobacteria bacterium; assembly: GCA_020442475.1. Lineage (GTDB taxonomy): Bacteria > Pseudomonadota > Alphaproteobacteria > Micavibrionales > Micavibrionaceae > JAGRKA01. Next base: position 12,114 of record JAGRKA010000012.1, read on the forward strand.
AGCGCCTTTGCCTCTGAGCTTCGAGAATACGCCGCCGAGTTTTTCACTTAAAGAATCAAACATATCTCGTCCAAAATTGGGCTCCAATAGGCCCAAACAAAACAAAAACAGCCCCGGTGAGCGTAATTTCGCCGACCGGAGTGTACCGCTAAGCACTGAACATCACGGATGTCAGTGGAAATTTAAGAGGGGTTTATGACGGATATTGATAAAAAGGTCAAGCCTTTGTTGGGTCGCGCAGTAAAGCGGCCTGTATCTGGAGCGCTTGGAGGGTCATAAGCGGTTCATATTCGCCGTACGCCTCGATATTGTGATAAACCGCGTTTCCGCCGGCAAAGGTCGACCATTTGCCTTTCGTCTGGAAGGCACTGACCATAACCGGTTCGCCGTCAACGATCTGTATTTCCAGATCTTTTCCGGCTTTTTTATCTGTCTGTTCACCTTGCGGCTGTCGATCGCCCATCGTTTTCAAGCCTTTCGCTTACAAAAACTCTATATGTATTCTATCATTTTTCAAGAGCAGGTACAAAAATTCTCGCTGAACCGGCGGGGCCTGAGAGGGGGCGGGCGGATATATTTCCACCTTTTCCAGCAAAAGTTCACGAATTTCGCTTTTGCGGGAGTACAGCCTGACGCGTCCTCTATAGCCGATCCCTGTATCCATATCCCGGATTAGAACGCGTTCGAAGGGCTCTTCGCCGGAGGAAAAGGTTTGCTGCCAGACATCGTCGTCGCTGTCCTTATCGATGATATTCATGCGGCGAAGCAGATTCAGCAGGACATCCCTGTTCGCGCCCCAGCTCCAGACGATGCTGGCGACAGCGGCGCAGAGGGAAGCGTACAGGATGTCTATGAAACGGATATGGATCAGCGTTTCAAGATTGGCCTGCCCGTTCATCTGGAAGGGGAAGTGGATATCCGGCGGAGTGAAGTTCAGAAGCGGGCACTTTGCCAGCACTGTCAGCGTTCCGTCCAGCAGCAGCAGAATCGTGAAATAGATCACATAGCTGGCCAGCCCGAAGGAAAAGGCTCTGACGATATAGGTGATCTGTCTGTCTTCAACGCGGCCTGTCAGTTCGCGTACGGCTCCAGCCCAGATGATTCCGGGGAAAAAGATCAGCAGAATGTCGAGAAGGGCTTTATCCATAGGGTAGGCGGGCTATCTTCTATTTTCTTGTATAGTCATGGATATGAAGGCATAAAAGGAGCGCTATGTCTATGAAATTTAAAAAGATGCACGGGTTGGGGAATGATTTTGTCATTCTGGATGCACGGCATGAAAAGATAGAATTAACGCCTGAAAGGGCGGCGGCGATTGCGGATCGGCGGCGCGGGGTCGGGTGCGACCTGATTGCCGTGTTGGAGCCTGCCGAAGATGCGGATTGCGCCGTTGTATTTTATAATGCGGACGGTTCGCTGAGCGATGCGTGCGGGAATGCCTCGCGCTGTGTTGCCGACATACTTATGCATGAAACGGGCTGCGACCGTGTGAGTCTGCGCAGTGGCGCGGGGGTTCTGGAATGCGTACGGGCTGATGGAGGCCTTGTGACCGTTGATATGGGGGCGCCTGGATTGGAATGGGTGCAGATTCCGCTTGCGGAGGCGCGCGATACGCTCAATCTCGGCTTTTCCGGTGAAGGCGTACAGGGAGGCACGGCGGTCAATATCGGGAATCCACACCTTGTCTTTTTTGTGGAGGAGGCTGCGGGCATTTCTGTGGATAGGCTTGGACCTTCCTTTGAAAACAATGCGTTGTTCCCGGAACGTACGAATGTGGAATTCGTACAGGTCATGGGAGAGGCTCATTTGCGTCAGCGCACATGGGAACGCGGTGTTGGTGAAACGCAGGCTTGCGGCTCGGGCGCATGCGCGGTGGCTGTTGCGGCCATTCGGCGTGGGCTGGTGAAGGGGCGTACGGTCGAGATTGATCTTGATGGCGGGCGTTTGCGTATCGAATGGCGTGAATCCGACGGCCATGTTCTTATGACCGGCCCGGTGGCTTATGTATTTGACGGAACGTTGAAAGCGCTGTAGAAGCCTGTTTATGAACAAAAAAGACCTGCAAATTGTAACTTTTGGGTGTCGGCTCAATAGCTATGAGTCTGAAGTCATGCGTGAGCATGCTAAAAAGGCCGGGCTGGAGGATGTCGTCATCTTCAATACCTGTGCGGTGACCAAGGAGGCCGAACGGCAGGGGCGGCAAGCGATCCGGCGCGCGCGGCGTGAAAATCCACAGGCCCGGATCATTGTCACAGGTTGCGCTGCGCAGATCGATCCACAGAAATATGCACAGATGGGCGAGGTCGATCAGGTTATTGGCAATGATTTGAAGCTGAAGGCCGATACGTGGGGGCTGCCTGCGGAAGAAAAACTCATTGTAAACAATATCATGACGGTTAAAGAGACGGCGGCGTACGTGTTGCAGGGCTTTGAGGAGCGGGCGCGGGCGGTTGTGCAGGTTCAAAATGGCTGCGATCATCGCTGTACGTTCTGCATTATCCCCTATGGGCGCGGGAATTCGCGCTCCGTCCCTATCGGCGCGATTGTCGAACAGGTGCGGGCTTTGGCGGCGCAGGGCTATCATGAAATCGTTTTCAGCGGCGTGGACATTACCTCCTACGGGCCGGACTTACCGGGAGCGCCGACGCTGGGGCAGATGATCCGGCGGGTGCTGGCGCTTGTGCCGGAGCTTAAGCGTTTGCGCCTGTCTTCTCTTGACCCGGTGGAAATTGACGAGGATTTATGGCGTTTGATCGCTGAAGAGCCGCGCCTGATGCCGTATCTGCATATTTCCATGCAGGCGGGCGATAACATGATCCTCAAGCGCATGAAAAGGCGTCATTTGCGGGAGGATGTGATCAAGATGTGCGAAAAAGCGCGCGCGCTTCGCCCGGATATCGGGTTTGGGGCGGACATTATCGCCGGTTTCCCGACAGAAACGGAAGAGATGTTTCAAAATACGCTTGATTTGGTTGAAGAATGCTCTTTGAGCTTTCTTCATGTGTTTCCCTATTCCGAGCGAGACGGGACACCCGCGGCGAAGATGCCGCAGGTTGAGTCCGGGGCGCGCAAAGAACGGGCGGCGCGCTTACGGGCTTTAGGGGATAGACAGCTTGATATTTTTTTGAATAAAAACATCAATAAAGAGATGGAAGTTATTGTTGAAAAAGGAAATATCGGGCGAGCAGAAAATTTTTCTGCTGTCAGGCTGGACCGTAGCGATATTCCCGCCGGCTCTTTAATCCGGATCAGGACGATTGGCGTTGAAAAGGGGGCGCTGATAGGGCACTCTATGGATTGAATTCCACATCAACGGAAGAGGCTCTCTCATGGTTTTCTGGCGCAAGAAAAAGAATATTACAACGCAGGAGCGCGACGAGCATGACGAGCGTATCCTTCATCGCCCATCTGACCCTGCCTTAGAGCCGCCGACGGAGTATGACAGCACTATAGACCCTGATTTTGCGCAGCATGAATTATGCGAAGATGAGGCGGAAATCCTTGAGGAGCTTGATGAAACTCCCGTGCCGGAGCGTTCCGCTTCCGATGCGCCAGAAGATGATGGCGAGGACGATCATTCAAGCGAAGGGGGTTGGCTTTCGCGCCTGAGCGCGGGGCTGTCCAAATCCACGCACCGTATGACGAGCGGGCTGGCTGATATCGTCACCAAGAAAAAGCTTGATCAGGAGATGCTGGATCAGCTTGAGGAATTGCTGATTGAGGCCGATTTGGGACCGAAAACTGCCGCACGGCTGGTGGAGGAGCTTTCAAAGGGGCGTTTCGGTAAGGATATATCCGATGAGGAAATCCGTGAGGCGCTTGCACAGAGTATCGCAGCTATTCTGGCGCCGGTCGCGCAGCCTTTGGTTACGCAAAAACCGGCCTCCGGAGCGGGGCCGTATGTGGTTCTGGTGTGCGGCGTAAACGGCGTCGGTAAGACGACGACGATCGGCAAGCTCGCTGAAAACCTCAAAAAAATGCAAGGCCTGTCGGTAATGATGGCGGCGGGGGACACGTTCCGCGCGGCGGCGACAGAGCAGCTCCAGATTTGGGCGAAGCGTACGGGCGCGCCTCTGATCGCGAAGGAGACCGGTGCAGACGCTGCTGCCGTGGCTTATGAAGCGTACGGGCAGGCGAAAGAGAAGGGGGCCGATGTTCTCCTGATCGATACGGCGGGACGGCTCCAGAATAAGAAAAACCTGATGGAGGAGTTGCAAAAGATTGTCCGTGTTCTCAAAAAACAGGATGAAGCTTTGCCGCATTCCGTTATTCTGGTTTTGGACGCCACGATGGGCCAGAATGCGTTCTCACAGCTTGAGACCTTCAAGGAGATGGTGGATGTGACCGGACTTGTCGTGACCAAGCTGGACGGCTCGGCCAAGGGAGGCGTGCTGGTCGGGCTGGCGGACCGTTTCGGCGTGCCCGTCCACGCCATCGGCGTCGGCGAAGGCGTACGGGATATGCAGCCTTTCAGCGCGGACCACTATGCCCGCTCGCTTTTGGGGCTGGGAGAAAGGTAAAGCGAAGATCAAGGGGACCCCTTTTGGGTCGTAAGACGCAAGGGGAGCACGCTTGTATAGTCGCTTCAGCTTTACTTACAAATGCATGTCATTCGTAAGAATATCGCTTCTTTTAAATCCACCCTCTGTCACGAGCTTGTCCCGGATTTGCTGGTAATTTGGCCTTCTACCAGCTTTGAATGAGGACATAATAGTGTAAACTGCAGACAAAGCGGCATCTGTTTTAGGTGCATCCATGTTTTTCTCGGACACCAGATCGAGGCCGATAATTACGCCTGTTTTTTTACCATTTAAATGATTTTGGTTTTCAAATTGCTGAAAGACAATCGTAGGATATGATAGCTTCATATTGGCGCCATTTACATCGCTGCGTTGCAGATTGAGCTTTATTTCGACTACAGGGAGTTCAAACTCCAGATCATGCCAAGTTGCGTCCTTCCAGGTTTTCTCTGAAAAAGAGAAAAATTTGTCAAGATTTTGAGGTATGTCCGGGTCTTTTAGCTCGTCGGTTTCAGCTATCAATGTGTCTTGCCATAGGGTTTGTGTGCTCATAGGGGGAAGGCGAATAGCGCCACTATTCTCTTCACGGTAACATCCCGGTCTCAGATAGATTTCTGTCGCTTTGACATTTATCTTAACCGTTTTTGCTTCAGTATGCTCAAAAGCGTACTGAAGTTTGGATTTTCCATCTGGAGTCTGAATGGAGGATGTGAAAGTTTCCGAATAGCCAAGAGGGTATGTGGGGAAATTAAAATTTTCGGTAAGGGGTTCATATGCGTTAATGCGTTCGTTGCTGCCTGTAACATAAACGATTTTGCTGCGGTAGGCATAGTCTATATCTGTCCTGTTCATGGTGGGGTTTGCTCCCTTTTTTCCTTAATGAAGAAAATAAAGGCACACTGTAGCGACCCATTTTTTTTACGTCAATATATTTTTTATAACTTTTTGTGCATTTATTATCCGTTTGGGAAACAGATTAAAAATCAGCGATAATGGGGGATGATCAAAACACTAAAAACATCCCGTCCCAGACAGTTTAAGGCGAGGGCGTCTGTGATATGGAGCCCTTTAGCGCGGACCATTATGCCCGCTCGCTTTTGGGGCTGGAGGGGTAGCGGCACAGTGCGCTTAGGGTGCTCTAGAGATTTGGTCCATCAGGGTGTTTTTCTTTATCCGGTTCAAAGCCCACATCACGCAAGGTCGTATATATGGTTTTGTAATCAGGAGATTTTCCCTCTTTAATAGAGGCTGCCGCATAGAGGATAGAGTGTAACGCAGTTCTTGATTGCTCAAATGTCGTCTTTTCAATAGCTTTAAGCCCCATCCCTATGAACGGAGCTTCTATGTTGTTAAGTTTTCTCCAGTTATCAAGATCGTCGAAAGAAACACGGAAATCTTCAATGTAATTTGTCTTTCCAGTTTTGTAGAGCCTGAAATGCACCGCCATAACAGAGAGGGGGGAATAAACACCTATTACTTTTGTCGATCCATCTTCACGTCTTTCTTCAGCATCTGCGTATCTGTCGTTTTTATGGCGATAATCGTTATGCGTGGACGTGACGTTAGCGTACATATCTCTGTTCTCGCCCGGCCGGGTGTCAAAGCAGTGTTTTAGAGAGAGCGTAATAAGTGCAGAGTCGCCACCGGCATAAGCGTACTCTCCCAAGACAGAAGGCTGTTCTCTTTCTTCCTTTCCGATCCTGAAGCTGTATCCCGTAATGGTGCTCTGATTGTTGGGGACGGTGTCGCCGGGAGCAGCGGGTGCGTTGAAGGTTTTGACCAAATCGCGGTAAATGGGAAAAGGCAGGTCGTCAAATTTATAATTCTGTCGTGAGCTTTGCCGTTTCATTGGGGCCTCATTTTTGCATGTGTGGGTGCAATATGTATATATTTTTTCCATAGTGTCAATGTGTTTTTATACCATTGGAAAATGGATTAAAAATCAGCGATAATGGGGAATGATCAAAACGCTTAAAATATCCCGTCCCAGACAGTTCAAAGACCCGGAGCAGGCCCTTGAGGCGCTCACCGAGATTTATGAGGCACAAACGGCCTTTCTGCGGGAGCAGTTCAAGGCTTTCGCTGCCGGAGAGCTAAAAAGCGGGCATGTACGCGCTTTTTACCCGTACGTTAAAATCAGGACGGAGACGGCAAGGCGGCGTGATTCCCGCTTGGCTTACGGGTTTGCGCCGCGCCCCGGCACGTACGCGACGACGGTGACGCGCCCGGACATCTTTACGCATTATTACGGCGAGCAGATACGGCTTTTAATTGAAAATCATGATGCGCCGCTTGAAATCGGGGTCAGTGAGACACCGATTCCGGTTCATTTTGCTCTGGGAGAGAATTTCCACCTTGAGGGCGGGTTGCAGGCCGAGCAATTGCGCGATTTACCGCTCTTTTTTGATGTGCCGGATCTGGACATTATGGACGATGAGATCGCGAACGGAACCTTCGTTGTTAAGGATGGCCAGTCCGCGCCTCTGTCGCTCTTTACCGCGCCGCGCGTGGATCTAAGCCTTCAGCGTTTGCGCCATTATTGCGGGACGGAGTCTCACCATTTTCAGAATTATATCCTCTTTACCAATTACCAGTTTTATATCGACGAATTTATCAAACTTGGTCTGAAACGCTCCGGGGACGGCCAGTACACGGAGTTTATCCAGCCTGAGGAGGGCAAAAGATTGCCGCAAATGCCTGCTTATCACCTCAAGCGGGCGGATGGCGCCGGGATTACGATGGTTAATATCGGGGTCGGCCCGTCTAATGCGAAAACGATTACCGATCATATCGCCGTGCTGCGCCCGCACGCATGGATCATGCTGGGCCATTGCGCAGGGCTGCGAAACTCGCAGAAACTAGGCGATTACGTGCTCGCACATGGCTATTTGCGAGAGGATAATATCCTCGACCGGGATCTTGAGCCGAGCATTCCTATCCCGGCGCTGGCAGAGATCCAACTCGCACTCGAAGACGCTGTTGCGCAAGTGACGGGAGAGAGCGGGTACGATACGAAAAAGGTCATGCGGACCGGGACCGTTGCAACGACTGACGACCGGAACTGGGAGTTGCAATCCTCGACCCGCCAGAATTTACGCCTGTCACAGAGCCGGGCAATCGCGATGGATATGGAATCAGGGACGATTGCCGCGAACGGTTTTCGCTTTCGTGTACCCTATGGAACGCTTCTCTGTGTGTCCGATAAACCGCTCCACGGAGAGCTAAAACTTCCCGGTATGGCGGATAGTTTTTACCGCGAGCGGGTTGAGCAGCATTTGCAGGTTGGCCTGCTGGCCATGGAGATTCTGCGGGACATCGCGCCCGGCAAACTCCACAGCCGGAAACTGCGCAGCTTCAACGAAGTTGCGTTTCAGTAGCGGCCCAATTAGAGAAGGAAAACGAATGCTCTTCAGGATTAGAAAAAATATCGATACTACGAGGATTAGGCTCCATCTGCTCAGGGCGGAGCTGCTCTGCAGGAGGAATAACCGTTATTATGCAGATTCTCCCGACAAGATGCGGTCGCGCAATTATTTTCTAGATACATTACGAACGTACAGAAAGGCCGGGTGTTTTCCTCAAAATAACCTAAGTCATGTTGACGCCTGTTTTCAGGGATGATGCGGGGACGCTGTGTGCTGTCGGGTATTTGATGTATGCGGATGATCAGACAGAGATGATCGATGATATCGTTCGTTCAGACAATCTTATCCGTCTGAAGGATACGTGTCCGGCACCTGTCTGTGACTGGTTGTCTGATATCTATCTTACCCCCGAAGAGGCCGCAGCGATTCAGCCGACTTATGAATTATGCCGGTACGGAGGGTTCTATTGTAAAACGATTGATATTCCACAGCCGGGGCCTATGCAGGGCTTTTTTTTGAATCTGTACGACATCCTTTTTTCTTTTGGGCCTGCGATTATCGGTCTGTTTCTGAGCTGTCTTTTTTATTTTTGTGCTCTTAAGGCGCTTTCTCTGCTTGCGGGAAAAAGAAAAATCATATATGGCGGTATCGCCGTGAGTTTACTATTGCCTTTTGTATATTGCCTCTCCGTTTTTGTACCGCAATTTGGCTTTAGTCGCTCAGGTTTTTATTGGCGTTTCCTTATGCAATGGGAGCGCATGTTCCTTGGTGACGGAGGGCATTTCAGGCCGGACCCGGATGCGTTTCAGATTGGGAGCGTTTTGTTTCTTTTGATCGTATTTTTGTCTTTGGCTCATGCCTGTTTTTCCAAGAAGAGGACTGATTCAAATTTAAGGCTCTTGCCTTTCATTGATGTGAAGAAAGGGATTGTCGCAGTGCTTGCGCTGGCTGTTATCGTATCCTCATCAGTCATGGCCGTATCCGGGAGTGGATACATCTCTGAAGGCGCACGTCTTCACAAGATCAAAAAAACGGAGAGGGCGAATCGCCCCAAATCCGCTTGGGTGCTTAAAGAGAAATATCGTTGGATTTACGATGACCCGCAGGCTGTGGGGATGTTTGGTGATGTCAACGAGGCATATGTACAGAAAAAACAGGAAGAAATAGAAAGAGCAGAGAGAAATAGAAAGCAGGAGCACGTTGATGAGTAATCTGCATCCGTTGCCTTATCTAGCTGTAGCGATTTGCCTGTTCCTGTTGACTCTTCTTTTTGAGATTTTGATACGTACGGGTGTCTTTTTGCCGCAATACGGGGATATTCCGTTTCATACCGTCTCTTTTCTGGTTTTTGCGCAGGGGATTGTCTTTGTTTTTATGATTTTTGATCTCAAAATACCTAAGCGCATGCGTGTATTTGTAACAAAGAAAGCCTTATTTGTTTATGCTGTGGCCGTTTTTTTGTTTTTCCTTCCGAATCTCTTTCTCGATGCGAACCAGTTTTCTGGATTTCTCATGCTGCATTTTGAAATTATCGGGTTTTTTTTATTATTTGGTGGGGCTTTGGCAATGGGCCTTATCTCGCTGTATAAAATACGCAGGTCATGATTGGGGAGTTAGACCTCTATATCAATCAGAGAGCCGCGTGGGCGCTCTGTTTGGTCGGCATTGTCTGTGTGGCGTGTGCGATCATGCGATAGAGCAGATTTTTGTTGCTGTTGCAAAGGGCTTTCAGCGCGCGTATTTGCTCTTGCCTCCTGCGTATTGGCCGCTGGAGACGTGCCGGAGGCTCCGGTCAGGTTTTCCCCTGTTTTTTTGGGCTGCCCGTCAGCATTCTCTCCGGGCCTGAAAGGTGTAGCCAGAGGGATTTGCTGTTGTCCGCCGATTCCGCTTAACGGTCCTGCCATGATCGATCCTTATCCTTCATCGTACCAAAATATAAGGGCCCAGCTTTTATCATACTGGAAAACCCTTAACAAAGCTTATACGCAGGCTTGCAAAGGCTACAAGAATCCAGTGTATAAGGCAAATGCTGTTTTTTAACCTTTTGATAACAAAGATTTAACGGAAATGTAAGAAAGGCGGCGTATAAAGGATGCAGGAACAAGAAGGAATACGTACGTATATTATTGCTACTCACAGCATGTCTTGCGGGTCGTTTCCTTCAAAAACGTAAAACTGAGTTATAAAGGTTATCTGTGCGAGACGAAAACACAGAAGTGGAAAAGAAATTGGCTTTTTTGGATAAAACATCGCGTGTCACGCCTGTTCTGGTCCGTCTGTATGACAGTCAGAAGCTTCACGGTTTGGCCAAGGAGAATAAGCCTCTCGCCCGTGCGGAACTGACAAGCGCGGTCAGCGAGCTATTGGATATGGATCTGGAGCCACGCGAGAGCGAGCTTGTCGCTGATGTGTTGATCGCCCTGATGCAGCAGGCCGCCATTGATTTGCGGCAAGCTCTGGCAGAAAAACTATCCGCTGTCGATAACGCGCCTTTGCGCCTTGTCCTACAACTTGCGAATGATGAAATCGAGGTCGCTGCACCTGTTTTGAAAAAAAGCCCGGTTTTAAGCGATCTGGACCTGATTTATATCATCAAGGCCAAGGGGGCCGAATATTGGCAGGTGATCGCAGCCCGGCAAATTCTAAGCGATCAGGTCATGAATTTGCTTGCTGATACCGGGGATTTTGGGACGGCGCAGGCCTTGGTGGATAATGCCCATATCAAATTGACAGAGCACACGGCGCTTGCACTGGCCGATCTTGCCCGCAATTCCGTTGATCTGGCTAGACCGTTGCTGCGGCGCGGGGAGCTGTCCGAGGATATGGTCAAGGCTCTTTACCGCTCTGCTGGTGAGCAGATCAAGGCCTTTATTCTGGAGAATTATACGATTGAGTACCCGTCTTTGGCACAGGCTGTTGATGAGATTGTCATCGATATGGTTCAGGAGGTCGGGCGGGCCGGGAGATTTACGCCGACTGAGTCGATGATGAAGGCGGCTGTACGCTTCCGGGAGAAGGGGCTTTTATCGGTCAAGCTGATGATGGGGACATTGCGCCGGGGGCAGGTCCAGTCCTTTATCGCCCAGTTCTCGGAGTTTACCGGGCTGCCGGTTAGAAGCGTCGAGGATATTCTGATGCAAACAAGCGGGCAGGGGCTTGCAGTCGCCTGTAAGGCCAGTGGTGTTGAAAAGCCTGACTTCGTGTCCATTTTTCTGCTGACGAACTCCATGCGCGATCAGGGGCGGATGGTTGATCTAAAAGACATGACAAAGGCTGTCGAGTATTACACGCGTATCCGGGAGGATGTGGCTCGCGATATTCTTGAGAACTCGTCAAAAAGAAAAAATAGCAATCCAGACTAACTTATAAGGCTCTAGGCGGCTTTCGTGCAGGCTGAGAGGGCTGCAACACCGGGCAGAGGCTTGCCTTCTAGCCATTCAAGGAAGGCGCCACCCGCCGTTGAGATATAAGAGAGGTCGCCGCTTTTTATTTCCGCATTTTCCAGGGCCGCCAGCGTATCGCCACCACCCGCGATGCTGGTGAGCGTACCTTTGTGGGTCAGCTCTGCGGCGCAGGCTGCAACAGCGTTTGTACCCGTGTCGAAGGGGGGGATTTCGAAAACGCCCATCGGGCCGTTCCAGACCAGCGTTTTACAGTGCTCAAGAATCCGGGAGATATTCCGGATACTTTCCGGACCGATATCGATCGCCATATGGTCTGCCGGGATTTGATCCGCCTTAACGGTCTGGATATCTGCGTTGCTTTTGATTTCAGTGACGCAGACGCAATCGACCGGAAGAATGATTTCACAGCCCGTTTTCTTCGCATGGATCATGATTTTACGGGCTTCCTCAGCCATGTCCTTTTCGCACAAGGAGCTGCCGATATCGGCGCCTTGCGCAAAGAGGAACGTATTGGCCATGCCGCCGCCAAGAATAAGATAATCCACTTTCTCAACCAGATTGTATAATACTTTGAGTTTTGTGGATATTTTTGATCCTCCGGTAATGGCGGCCACCGGTTTCTCCGGATTGCCCAGCGCCGCGTTCAGCGCATTTAATTCACCTTCCATCAGGAGACCTGCCGCCGGGGGCAGCAGATGAGCAAGTCCTTCGGTTGAGGCGTGGGCGCGGTGGGAGGCTGAAAAGGCGTCGTTCACATAGACATCTCCAAGGCAGGCCAGCGCCGCTGCGAAGGAGGGATCATTCGCCTTTTCCCCCTTGTGGAAGCGCAGATTTTCGAGCAGGAGGATATCCCCGTTGCCGAGGGCGTCTGCGACCGCACGGGCTTTATCGCCGATACAATCCGGGGCAAAGCGTATATCCGCGCCCCAGCATTTTTCAAGTGCGGGCACAAGGAAGGCCAGCGACATTTCAGGGTTTTGCTCGCCTTCCGGGCGGCCAAAATGGGAGAGAATAATGATTTTCGCACCTTCTTTGCGCAGATGGTCGATCGTGGGTTTCAGGCGGTCGATCCGGGTTGTGTCCGTCACGCGGCCCCGCTGTGCCGGGACGTTTAAATCCGCCCGCAACAAAACTCGCTTGCCCTTAAGGTCCATATCCCTGATCGACTTGAAATGCATGCCCGTATCCGTTCGTGTTGCCAAAGAATCGGCCATACCATAGGGATATGTGCCTCGCTTTTCAATAGAGACTGTTATGGGGTTGGGTTAGAAGCGGATGAGTGAGTGATCATAAATGACGGTCATTGCGAGCGACTATAGTCATTCCGGTTAAAAATTGGACATATTTCTCAAACGTCATCCCGTTGGCGCTTTCGCGAAAGCGAAAGCTTGCACGAACGGGATCCACATAAGGTCAGCCGCTTTGCGGCTGGCATTCCCGGATCCCCGCTGTTTTAGGTTCGCTACGCTCACCCGCGGGGACGACAATAGGAAGATGTATGATTTTGACCCTAGAGTGCCTGCTGGATTGCTTCGTTACGTTCGCGCCTCGCAATGACAATTTAGGGGATCAGTTTATAAAGCCTACTCTTCCACCTCATCCGCTTCCGCATCCTCAATAATCTCAATCGCTTCGGGGTGGTCGATTTCGATATAGGGGCCGTTATACATCTCGACCCATCCACGAACCCTTACGGTCTTCCCATTAAAGGAAAGCGGGTCTATTCCTTGTTTTGAAAAGAGTCGCTTGCTGCCCGGCGGGATTGAAACGGTAAAATCGTCCCGCCAGTTTTGCCCGAAATTCAGATAGACCCGGTTCTTCTTAATGGCGGCGCTTTCGACTCGTCCCTCGACCAGCGCGAAGCGCCCTGCTGCTCCGGCAGCTTCATCGGGCGTAAGAATTCTGTGCGTATCTTCCACCCACAGGCCCAGCCCGTCCGCTCTGGCCTGTTCCTCGCGTGTGATCATCTGCCCGGCCATTTCAGGGTTGCGTTGTGAGGTCCTTACCCGCGCCAGCCCCAAAGACAGCAGCGTGCCCTGAACCCACAGCCCGCCCTCCTGCCGTTCCAGATGGGCGATATGGTGCCCCATCCGGTTCATGCGGCCCCAGTCTTTTTTCGGTGTCTGGTAAAGATCAACCTCTTTTCCGATGAGCATATCCCTGAGGATATCCATCGCGAGCGCCGTATATTTGCCGTTGTCCTCTGCACTGTCGTCCTCAGGATCATAATCCGGAAAATCCAGCCCGGCGAGCCTGATGATCCGCCCGCCCTGAAGCTGGAGCCTTTGCGGGTCGATAATGGCCGTTACGCGCCCGCTCCCGGTTTTTCGCAGCGCGTCGAACATTGCACGTTGATCGCTCTGCTCTTGTCCTTGAGCTTGCGGCTGCGGGGTCATATTGGTGATCTCTGCTCGCGTGAGGACTGGAAATAGCGAGAAAAGGGTGGTCAGGGCGATAAAAAGCGCTAATATCTGTTTCGTCGTCATAGCCTCGGATATGGAGTGTTTACGGATGAATTGCAAGCCTCTCTTTCTATTTGTTCTGTTGATCGCCTTTGCCGCTTCTTTAAGTGCGTGCTCAACGAACCCGGCCACGGGCAAGCAGCAATTCGCAGCGCTGATGTCGCCTTCTCAGGAGGTGCAGGTCGGCGCGTCCGAGCATCAGAAGATCGTCAAGCAGTTCGGTCTGTATGAGGACGCGGTCCTGCAGGACTACGTGAACAGGGTCGGGCGGTCCGTCACGGTGGATACGGAACGGCCGGACGTTCAGTATAAGTTTTTCATTTTGGACAGCCCCATCGTGAATGCCTTTGCCCTGCCGGGCGGCTATATCTATGTTTCGCGCGGGCTTTTGGCGCTGGCTGACAACGAGGCAGAGCTGGCCGCTGTTCTTGCGCATGAAACCGGGCACGTCACGGGACGGCACTCGGCGGAGCGCTATTCGCGCGGGGTCGTTACGTCTTTGGGCGCGGCAGTGCTGGCGGCGGCTGTGGATAGCGACGGCTTGACGCAGGCGCTTGGGGTCGGCTCCAACCTTTATCTCAGTTCCTATTCGCGGGGGCAGGAAAATGAAGCCGATACGCTGGGGCTGCGTTATATGACACGCGCAGGTTATGACGCGACACAGATGGCGGCATTCCTCGATTCTCTGCGGGCGCAGACCGAGCTGGATTCACGCCTTGCAGGGAATGGCGGCGCTTCGGGGTTGAGCTATTTCTCAACGCACCCGGCGACGGCTGACCGTGTGGCCAAAACACGGGGAGAAGCGGCGGGCTACCCTTCAGGGGGACGTATCAGCCGCGATCCGCATTTAAGCGCGGTAGACGGGATGATTTACGGAGACAGCGCAAGGCAGGGTTTTGTCCGGGGGCGAAGCTTCTATCATCCGGCGATTGGTTTTGGCTTTGACGCACCGGAAGGCTTTACGCTGGTGAACCAGCCCGAGCAAGTCATTGCGACCTCGCAGCAGAGCGGGAGTGCGATCTTGTTCGATATGGTCGGTAGCGGCGGTATGTCTGACCCATCGGCGTTTCTGACGCAAAAATGGCTGAATGGAAAGACTGTTGCCGGACCGGTCGAACGGATTGATATTAACGGGATGCAGGCAGCCGCAACCTCTATGCCGGGGCAGTTGAATGGTCGTCCGATGACGATTCAACTGATCGCGATTGCATGGGATGCGCAGACCATCGCCCGGTTCCAGATCGCTATTCCACAGGGTGCGCCGGCGGCGCTGGTCGATAGCCTTAAACGGGCGACATACAGTTTCCGGCGCCTGAGCGCGGCGGAGCGTGGGGCGATTAAGCCGTATCATGTGCAGATCGTTACGGCCCGCAGCGGCGATACGCCGTCCTCTCTGGCAGCCCGTCAGGCCTTTGATCGTTCCAGCGAGGATCGTTTCCGGGTATTGAACGGGCTACGGGGCGGCGAAGGCGTACAGGCCGGAACACGTTATAAGATTATTGTGGAGTAGGGCCTTTACAAAGTCACAGGCGTTTCAAAGTGTGTATAAATATAATCATTCCGGTTAAGAAACGCGCGCCCTTACCCCCAAGGGCATAACGGGTAGGATTCTGCATTCCAGGCACCCGTTTCGATTCCCAACCAAAAAAATACTAAAGAAGTCCGTCTTTTTATTGTTTTAAAACAAACACTTAAAACAAAAAATTTGACGCCCTCTCCCCGGCCTGTGGTACACTTCGAACATAATAAAAAACATCGCAGCAAAATGGGTTTCGCGTTGAAGTATAAAGATACGGATATGCAAGGCTCTTTCGAAGCGTGGGGTACCGGATTCCACTATAATTATGATTCAAAGCTGAATCTGCTGGGTATCGCACGCCTGAAAAGACAAAGAGTCCTCGCACAGCTACGCTTTGACACCAGATTGTCGGAGGCCTCTTTCTCCTACGTTCAATCTCTGGACAAGGCCAACCAGATCAAGGCCCTGACCTATAGCGGCAACAGAACGACCGACCTTTCAAAAACGCTCGACCGGACAAAATTACCAGCCATCCTCCAAATCGCAGCGCACTTGTCCCGCTATGCGTTCGACCTGCAAAGCGGTGACTTTGAGCATTTCTCTGAAAAATTCCAGAAAGAATTCGGCCTCAGGGAATTTGAAATCCGTGCCCTGCCCTCCGGCAGAAACAGCGGCCACCTTTTTACGGCCCTGCTGACCACGCAGCACAACAATACGACATCGACCAGAGCCTCAAGTCTACCGGCCTTAATGGAGCGCCTCTCTCACACGATCGTACGCGACCTGATTACCATGGAATTCGGTGAACAGTTCCGCGACTCCGCGCAAAGGCTCCTGACGGCCTCAACACGTACACGCGCTATCGGTTTGATCCTTGATGAAAATTTTGTTCCAAAGACCCAAATCAGTGTCCGCCATACGCCTGAAACGCGAGAAGACAGCCCTTTTCCATCTTCCATAAGAAAAAGTTGAAATTTTACGCATTTTTTGATATATTCCCCCCTCACATGAGGTAGAAAGGACGGTTTGAAACTCAGGATTGTCAAAAAAGCAGGCAATCATGACGCTCGTTTCCGCACCTTGTTAATCTGCCGTTGACAGCTCGCTCTTATCCGACCCCGGCCGGGCAAGAGCCAAAAACAAAAAGGTGAAAGCATATGGCCAATAACGATAATTTCGACTTCACACAAGGAACGTACGTTGTTTATCCCGCACATGGCGTTGGACAAATCGAAGGCGTGGAAACGCAAACGATCGCCGGAATGGAAGTACGGCTGTACGCCATTTCCTTTGAAAAAGAGCGTATGCGCCTGAAAATTCCTGTGATGAAGGCGAAAGCCGCGGGCCTTCGCGAGCTAAGTTCTGCCGACCGTCTGGATGATGCCATCAAGACGCTCAAGGGCCGCGCGCGTATCCGCCGGACCATGTGGAGCCGCCGGGCACAGGAATACGAAACTAAAATCAATTCCGGCGACCCGGTCGCCATCGCAGAAGTCCTGCGCGACCTGAAGCGGAGCAACGACGACAGCGAGCAATCTTACAGCGAGCGTCAAATCTACCAGTCCGCGCTGGAGCGTCTGGCCCGCGAAGTTGCCGCTGTGGAATCCATCAGCGAAATCAAAGCAACAGAGCAGCTTGAAGACATTCTGGGCACGAATAAAGCGCCTGCACAGGTTGCAAGCGATAACAGCGGCAAGAAAGAAGCCGCATAACCGGTTAACCCGCACACGGGAAAAGCCGTATATTTTTAAGAAACAGGCGTTTTACGGAAGCCTCTTCCTGTACGCCTGTTTTTTTTATACACTTAAAGAATCTCAGGGGGATTCTCCCCGTTTCGCTTTTCCTTTCCGGTTTCGCCGATACGTACAGTGTGCTGCATTTCGAAACATAGTCGCCGCTTCGCCGGCCTTGGTACACCCAAAAGAATTTGGGCTATTCCGGCTGTTCACGGCCATCTGGACTCCCTGACGGATTTGCACGACCGCCTCTTGCCTCATATAGAGCCGGGAGACAGGCTGATTTATCTCGGTAACTATACCGGCTACGGAGAGCATGCGGCAGACTGTATCGAGGAGCTTCTGACGTTCCGGCGCATGGTCCTGTCGCTTCCCGGCATGCTGGCCAGTGATCTCATCTATTTACGGGGCGCGCAGGAGGAAATGTGGCAAAGACTTCTTCAACTCCAATTCACGCCCAAT
This sequence comes from Alphaproteobacteria bacterium, assembly GCA_020442475.1. GTDB lineage: Bacteria > Pseudomonadota > Alphaproteobacteria > Micavibrionales > Micavibrionaceae > JAGRKA01. Next base: position 29,582 of record JAGRKA010000012.1, read on the forward strand.
CCGCTTGATGCGCTGCTCTGGATGCTGGGCAACGGCCTCTCCGCAACGCTCTACAGCTATGGCCTCTCCCCCCATGACGGGATTGAATCCTGCCGTGGGGGCGTCATGGGCGTTACGAAATGGACCAATACGATCCGCGCGGCCATGCGCGCCAGAGCCGGGCACGAGACGCTTTTTACCCATATGCGCCGGGCTGCTTACACCTCTCCGGAGCACGCAGCCTTCCCGATGCTGTTCGTCCCTGCCGGGCTGGACGCGCAAAGGCCGCTCCCCGAACAGGGCGACGATCTGTGGTGGAACGGTGAGGCTTTCAACTCGATTGATGCCGCCTACGCTCCGTTCCAGAAAGTTATTCGTGGCTACGACCCGGCCCATAGGGGCGTTCACATGAACTGTGTCACCGCGACAATCGACGCAGGCTGCGGCTTTGGCGGCCCCCTCCTGTGCACGGGCTTTAACCCGGATGGCTCCGTCGCAGCGATACTGGAAGCCTGACGACGTACACCTCGAACACACGCTGATCGCTGCCTGTAACTTTTTACATCCGCATAACGAATAAAACAGCAGACAAGGTACGGGGAGCCCAAAAAGAGTTGTATTTTTACAAAAAAGGACTATTCTAGTCCCAATTCATTCAGGAGGCACCTATGGCTCATATAGACGACCCACAGACCCAGCAAGCCAACAAGGCTTATATCCGCCAATCCATGGACGCACCCCTGCTTGAAAAAGAAATGGAGCAAGATCTGGCGCGCCGCTGGAAAGACCATGGCGATGAAAAAGCCCTCCATAGGCTAATCGAGGCCCATATGCGTCTGGCCGTCTCCACTGCGACTCGCTTCCGGAATTACGGCCTACCGATGGGTGACCTAATTCAAGAGGGCAATATCGGCCTGATGCAGGCTGCCGAACGCTTTGATCCGGACCGCGATATCCGCTTTTCGACCTATGCCTCGTGGTGGATCCGCGCAGCGATACAGGATTACGTTTTAAGAAACTGGTCGATCGTACGCACCGGTACAACCTCGGCACAGAAATCGCTCTTCTTCAATCTGCGTCGCCTGCGGGCTAAAATCGAAAATCGTAGGGAACGCGAAGGGCTGGATGATGAGGACCGGCAGGAAATCGCACAAACCCTGAAGGTGAGACCGCAGGATGTCGAGGCGATGGAAGGCCGCATGGCCGCATCCGATAAATCTCTCGATGCCCCTTTGACGGATGAAAGTGAAAGCAGTTGGCAGGATATGCTGGCCGATGAAGCGCCGTCACCGGAAGAAATCGTCGTGGGTATGAAAGATTCCCAATCGCGCTCGAAATGGCTTCATGATGCGCTGAGCGCGCTGCCGGACCGTGAGCAAACGATTATCCGCCAACGCCATCTGGACCACGAAACTGTCACGCTCGAAGAGCTGGGCAAAAGCCTTGGCATCAGCAAAGAGCGCGTCCGGCAACTGGAACAGCGTGCGATGGAGCGCATGAAAGCCTCTCTCGTTAACCGTACGGATGATGCGGGCGCGTTCTTCGCCGAGTAAGTGGTAAAAGTCCCTTCAGTTAAGAAGCACACATATTTCTAAAACGCTGTCCTGCCAGTGCTTTTGCGGCCATGACCTTGCGGGCTTACCGGGGATATCTATAGCCTAACCATTTTAAAATGATTGTGCTTCCCCCGCGAAAGCGGGGGCCTTAAGTATATGATTTCAAAAGATCCCCGCGTGCGCAGGGATTTAAGCGATGCCGCGCATCACTTCCGGGATGATGAGAATTGAATCATTTTATAGGGGATCGGCTATAGAATCTTGTTTTACAGTGGAGGGCTTAAAATTTCCAGAAAAATATTGACATAATATTTGTTTTGGCTTTATAAACTTTTTTCAATCTGGGAAGGAAGCAAGCCATGAACGGCCCTCAATGGGAAAAGGACAGATTTATCACGCTGGAAGGCTATAATATCAGAAGCGACGGGAGCGTTGATGGGCCGTTGACTCAAATGTTTAATGACCCTTCTGTGCAGACTTGGGCGGGTGTGTCCGCTCTAAATCTTTTAATTACTCAAGATTTATTTGAGGCCATCGGAGGGGGGGGGCTGCTGACATTCAACAAATTTGTAGACCGGAAAAAACTGTCTCAATATTTTGGAGAAACTGCCCTTGGCGTAAAATGTATTGATACACGCCCTGACAATACCATGTGTTCAAACTTTGAAAAATATGAGTTAGCCGTCGATTGTATGAAGAGCTACCATAGCTCGTTGGTCCGCTCTCAAGCCGCTACGTTAGCGTTGATGACAGGGGCGTTTTCCCTTCTTTCTCCACACGCTGCGCTTGATATTTTTGCCGGACAATCAACAATTCTTTCGGGCTGTTTAGTTAGTAATATAAGCGGGCATAAACGTTTTAAAAATATAGAAGATGACGTGTGGCGGATCGTAGATTGGCCGGAGCCGAAAAAAGCGGAAGAGAAAGAGCCGCTCTTGTCAGAGCAGCTTGCTTTGGTTCCAGCGCCTATCCGGGAATAATGATCCTGCTTCTACAAAATCTCCAGGGATTTCTTGTCCGTATCTAAAGCTGCGCGCATGCCGATAGGCAGGGGCAGGAGGTTTTCGCCATGGCCGAACGGCGCGCCGGTCAGGATGGGGATATTCAGCCCGTCCGTATGTTCCCGGATGATCTCCTCCAGCGTGAAACCGAAGGGTCGGGCGCTGTCTTGCAAATCCGTGAACTCTCCGGTGATCAGGCCTGAAACTCTCCCCAGAATGCCGCTGCGTCTGAGGTGCAGGAGCATACGGTCGATCCGGCTTAGCTCTTCGTTGCAGTCTTCGAGGAAGAGGATTGCGCCTGCGCAAATATCGCCGGGCAGCGTCTGTGGTAAATATTGGAACAGGCTCAGATTGCCGCCGACCAGCACCCCTTCCGCACGACCCGGATTGAGAGTTTGGGCGCCCTTTAGCTCATAGCGGGGTTTGTGCCCTTCCAACAGGGCTAGCGTGTCCTCAAAATGGCGGTGGCTGTGCAGGCGCTTAAAAACAGGGCCATGGATCGCGGGCTGGCCCGTATGGGCGTAAATCCCGTTCAGCAGCGCGGTTACGTCGCTAAAACCAATCAAGGGCTTTGGGTTTTCGTGGACGAGGTCGAAATCAAGGGAGTCCAGAATATGCAGTGCCCTGTTCCCACCTCCGGCGGCCCAGATGGCACGAATAGTGTCATCGGCCCAAAGTGCGTGAAGCGCTTCCAGCTTTTCCTCATGCGCTCCCGCGGACTGGTTGTGCCGCGCAAAGGTTTGCGGATGGATAAAAACGCGATATCCGCGCTCTTCCAACCGTTTGGCGGAGCGTTCGATATCGGCTTTCTCAACATGGCTGGACGGCGCCATAACGCCGACCGTATCGCCGTTTTTAAGGGGCGGTAAGATCATAACGCAGGATAAAGGAACAGAGGTAAAATGAAAAGAGAGGGCTGTCAGATCCCGGGGACAAGATCATAGGATTTCATGATGCCGAGCTTTTCTACGGAAACGGAGGAAAGAGCTCCCTTTGTACATTGTTTTTCGTAATATCGGAGATTTTCCTGTAGTTCAAGTGCTTCTGCTGCGGTTAGTGGGCCTTGACGCTGATAGAGTGCGATTGTCCGGTCGATCCGTTCGCCGGAGCGTGTATGCCCTTTGCCTTTTTTGCTTGGAAAAAACCGATTTCATTCAGAGCATCAATTTGCTTTTGGTCTAAATGTCCTTTCTGCGCCGTTTTCAGGGTGCTACTTCGCCAATTTTGTATCTCTTTTGGAAAATCTGTAAAACGGGTTCCCAGAGATCCGTTTTTCTTAAAATCTTCTTTTACCCACTCATAACGCTCCCACCATAGCGAAGAGCCCCCATGTGTTCCCCAAGAGGATGAGAGGACATTGATAGTATCGCCGGGTGCTGTAGATCGAAAACGGACTCTTATCTGTGACATGGTTTTGTTTACATAGATGTATTGTGCGGTTGTGTCGATATATTTTTTATCCGGGTGAAATCCATAGCATAAATATAATCTTTGAACCATTTGCCTGAGCCAATGGCGCTTATATCGCGCCAGTATAAAAAAAGCTGGTAGTTCCCGATGTTTTGTGTTATGTAAATTTTATGTTTGAGATTTCCAACACAATTTTGCTCAATAAGTGGCGCTATGCAACGCATAGGTGAGGGCCTTGGGACGGTCGGCCCTCAGTCGGGCGCTATTAAAACCTCTATTTTTTCATACCCACGGAAAACAAGCCAAGACGGGACAGCCTCCCTGTTTCATCCGGATGGTAACAGTATCATCGCCCACGTCACAATATGTGGTGGTACACTTGAGCACCGGACCACATCAGAGATTTGGGAGAAAGGTCAACTGGCAGTCGCCGGCCATATACCGTGTCCCTAGGATGTATTGTTAGGAGAAAATTCTAACTAACAGGCTCATACCGCCATCTTACCCGTCATCGGTAATCGTATTGATCAATTCCTGAAGAACGTTTTCGGCCTTAAGGTTTTCGATCTGGCAGGTGCCTGCGGCATCGTGCCCCCCGCCGCCATATTTCAGGCACAGATTGCCGATATGGGTTTTGCTGGTCCTGTTAAGGATGGATTTTCCGATGGCGAAGACCGTGTTTTGTTTATTCTTACCCCACATAATATGCATGGAGATATTGCACTGAGGGAACAGCGCATAGACCATAAAGCGGTTCGCGGCCCAGATCGTATCTTCCTTGCGGAGGTCCAGAACGGCGAGGTGGCCGTGAACGCTCGTACAGCGCTCGATCTGTTCGCGGGCTTTGATCTGGTGTTCCTTGTAGAGTTCTACCCGTTCCTTCACATCGGGTAGATTCAGGATATCTCCGATATTGTCGTGCTGACGGCAATGATCGATGAGCTTCATCATAAGCTGGTAATTGGAGATATTGAAGTCCCGGAATCGGCCCAGACCCGTCCGCGAATCCATCAGAAAACTCAGCAGAACCCAGCCATCGGGGTGCAGAATTTCATCTTTTGAAAATTGAGCGGAATCGGCCTTGTCGACGGCCTGCATCATCTCATCGGGAATATCCGGGAAGGCTGCGGCACCGCCGAAATACTCATAGACGACCCGTGCTGCCGAAGGCGCTTTGGGGTCGACGATATGGTTATCCGGTTTATGTTTGACGCGCTCAATTTCACTCGCATGATGGTCCAGTGCCAGATAGACACCATCGACATAAGGCAGGTTGGTTGTGATGTCCTTGCTTGTGACTTCGATCAGCCCGTCCTGCATATCTTTCGGGTGCGCGAAGGTTACGTCTTCAATGATGCCGAGCGTTTTAAGCAGGACACCGCAGACAAGTCCGTCCATATCGCTCCGTGTGATCAGGCGGTATTTCGAGCCGGAATCCGGCAGTATCTTCTTTGCGTGTGAAGGCATGGTCTTAAACTCCCGTCAGAACTGTAAGGATACAGGGGAACTGGCACAGATAGATTAGGACGCAGCGGATTCAGGCTCCTCGTTTTTCTCTTTTTTTCCGGTCTTTTTCTTGGAATCGGCAAAAACGTAAACCGGCGCCTTTTTCTCTTCGACCGTGTCGCCGTCAACGACAACCTGCTCTACATCCTCCATATCGGGCAGTTCGAACATGGTGTTCAGCAGAAGGTTTTCGAGGATAGAGCGCAGGCCTCGCGCACCGGTTTTGCGCTCAATAGCTCTTTTGGCGATGGCCACCAGAGCCGCATCCGTAAAGGTGAGCTCCGCACCTTCCATTTCGAAAAGCTTCGCATATTGCTTGACCAGCGCGTTTTTAGGCTCTGTCAAAATCGTGATCAGCGCGGCCTCGTCGAGGTCTTCAAGCGTTGCGATAACCGGCAGGCGACCGACAAATTCAGGGATCAGCCCGTATTTCAGAAGGTCTTCCGGCTCCAGTTCCTGGAAGAGTTCGCCGATTTTCCGCTCGTCGATATCTTTTACGTCTGCGCCGAATCCAATTGTCGTGCCGCGTCCGCGTTCTGCAATGATCTTGTCCAGCCCGGCGAACGCACCGCCGCAGATGAACAGGATATGGGAGGTGTCCACTTGCAGGAACTCTTGCTGCGGATGTTTACGCCCGCCCTGTGGTGGAACGGAGGCGACTGTGCCTTCCATCAGCTTCAACAGGGCTTGCTGTACGCCTTCGCCGGACACGTCGCGTGTAATGGAGGGATTGTCGGATTTACGGGAAATCTTGTCGATCTCGTCGATATAAACGATCCCTTTTTGCGCACGCTCAACATTGTAGTCAGAGGCTTGCAGCAGCTTCAGGACAATGTTTTCAACATCTTCCCCGACATAACCAGCTTCTGTCAGGGTCGTAGCATCGGCCATCGTAAAGGGCACATCAAGGATGCGTGCGAGTGTTTGCGCCAGAAGCGTTTTCCCGCAGCCCGTTGGTCCGACTAGAAGAATGTTCGATTTCGACAGTTCGATATCGCCGCCCTGACCTTGATCAAGGCGTTTGTAATGGTTGTGAACGGCCACGGACAGAACGCGCTTGGCGGCTTCTTGCCCGATCACGTAATCATCCAGCACCTTTTTGATTTCAGACGGGGAGGGGACGCCTTGGCCATCGCGGACAATCTGTGTTTTATCCTCTTCGCGGATAATATCCATGCACAGCTCGACGCATTCATTGCAGATGAAGACGTTCGGGCCTGCGATCAGCTTGCGGACCTCGTGCTGGCTCTTGCCGCAGAAAGAGCAGTAAAGCGTGTTTTTGGAATCGCCGGATTCTGTTTTGCTCATAGTGGTAGGGCTTCCTGTCCTTCTTTAAGTGACTCGACTATTTCAATCTGCCAATTGGGAGGCACACACGCAAGTCCCAATATGCACGAAATTCAAGTTTTACAGTTATTAGGGTGTCCCGGTCCCTTCCTCTTTGGGGTATTTGGCCCTATAACCTATTATAGGGCGGGATGAGTATTTGAACTATTAATATCGTATGGAAAAGTATGCTGCAGCGCATTGAAGATCTTGTTGAAAATTTTTCTCTCTTCGAAGATTGGGAGGAGCGTTATCGTTATCTGATTGATTTGGGGCGCGAGCTTCCGCCGATGGATGAGGCGCTCAAGACGGATGAAACCCTTGTGCGCGGCTGCACGTCCCGTGTGTGGATGGTGATCGGTACGGACGGGGGGCGGCTCCATTTCGTGGCCGATAGTGACGCTCATATCGTACGCGGGCTGGTCGCGTTGTTGATGGCGGCTTATCAGGATATTCCGTTGGGCGAGATTGAATCCGTCGATATTGACGGGCTGTTCGAGCGGATCGGTCTGTCGCAAAATCTCAGCCCGAACCGCCGCAACGGATTTTTTGCGATGGTGGAAAAAATAAGGGCGAATCGGTAGCTTGTTTTCTTCCACCATGCGGCGAGTTATGTTAGAATAAAAGAATATGTTGCCTGCTCATTCCCTTTACGCTTATAGAGCCGTTCACCGCCGCACCGGCAAGGTCCGGTCGGGCCGGATGCTGATCGAAGACGAGTCTGCTTTGGCCGGCACGCTGAACATGAGCGGCTATGATCTGATCAATTGCAGAAAGACGAGGCAGATTGGACGTATGGCCCGTTCTCCGCGCGTGTCTCTGAAGGAGCTGGATCAGTTTTATACCCTTATGTACCGGCTGGTCATGGCAAAAATCCCCTTGCAGCAGGGGCTCAGGAAAATGCTGGAAAACACCATGAACAAGCGGATATACGATACCGTCCTTGTTCTTTATCAGGATATTCAGAACGGTAAGCTTCTCTCGGAGGCTATGGCCCGTCATCCCCGGATTTTCAGCAAGCTTGACGTCGCGATTATTATGGGTGCCGAGGCGAGCGGGGATCTTGAGGAGGCTTTTTCCCAGCTGTCCGAGCAGACAATGTGGACGCTCAGGCTGCGCAAACGGATCAGGAAAGCCCTGATCTATCCGGCTGTTCTGGTCGTGGTTCTGGTCGTTATGCTTGTGGTGATGTTGGGCTTTGCTGTGCCATCCATGGTTGAGTTTCTTGAGTCGCAGCAGATGGAACTTCCTTTTTATACGGTCGCGCTGATTCAGACCGGGGAGTTTATGCAATCTTACTGGTGGGCGGCTTTAGGAGCGCTTGTAGCGGTACCTGCGATTCTGGCGGGGCTGTATAAGGCCGTGCCCGGTTTCCGCAGGCTTTTTGACACGCTGGTTCTCAAAATTCCTGTGGTGGGAGTTTTGATAGAAAAGGTCGAAATTTCCCGTTTTGTCAGGGCTTTGGCTCTCCTTTATAATGGCGGGTGCGACTTGTTTAGCGGCCTGAAAATTTCACGGGAGATGATATCCAACAGCGTGATTTATGAGGCGGTCGGGCAGGCTGTGGAGTCCATCCGGGAGGGGCAGGGCCTTTCCGAAGCCTTCATGGAGTGCGGGCATTTTTCCTATCTGGCGATCGATATGATGGATATCGGGCAGGAGATCGGGACGATCGGGGATCTTTTGCTCAGGGTGTCCGAGATCTATAACGAGGAGGTTGACGAAGCCATAGACGCGGTTGTGGCTTTGATTGAGCCGGTTATTACGATTATTCTGGCCGGGCTTTTGCTGTGGATTGCGGTCAGCGTGTTCGGTCCGATTTACAGTTCATTCGAGAACCTGAATATTTAGCCTGATTGCGGCATTGCCCATTCCGTGCCGGATGCATATTTCAGGTTGAGGGGAGGAGGAAGAATATGATATTCTGGAAGGGTGTTTGTTATGAAAAACAATAGCGGTTTTACCCTCGTTGAGGTCATGATTGTTCTGATCATATTCGGGTTGGTGATGGGGGCGGGTTTCCATCTGATGCGCCTGTATCAGCAGCGGGCAATTATGATGGAGTTCAAACAGGATATGAGTGAAATTGACGTGGCGCTTGCGGCCTATGTGGCGGCGAGTGACGGCGTTTTGCCATGTCCGGCGGCGTTGAACGCTGTACCGGGCACGGCGGCTCACGGAGCGGCAGGCAATTGCACGGATATGTCTACGGCGCTCGGCGGGTGCAGCGGCAACGCCTATTGCGTGTTGCGCGGGCGCGGGCCTATCGGTAACCCGGCGGTGGACGGACGGGACGGAAACGCGGCCAACCGGCTTCGCGTGCGAATTGGTGCGGTGCCGTTCCGGGCTTTAAGGCTCAGCAGTGAAACGGCGCTTGATCCGTACGGGAACCGCTATTTATATGCTGTGACGGAGTATATGGCTGACGATACGAACTCTGACTTTATTTATAACCCGGCAGGCGGGGCGTTGGAGGTTGAAACGGCTGCGGGCGTTTCGCTGATTGCCGATCCCGGTGCGGTGCCGCCGATTCCTGCCGGTTCGGGGGCTTTGATCGTCTATAGTACGGGGCCGAATTCTTTCGGTGCGTTCGGGCGTGCAGGCGCAAAAGTGGCGGCCTGTCCGGGCGGGCAGGCTGAAACGCCTAACTGCCGGGCGATTCCGGGTGAGCCGGGGGCTAAACAGGCGCAATTCGTACAAGAGGGATTTGGCGATATCGGGTTTGATGACCGGCTGAAATTCAGCTTTCCGGGGCTGATGCTCTGGTCTGCTAATGAGGAGGCGGGGCCGGGGGGCTGGCTGTACGGTCGCTAAAATCCGCTACAAATTTCATGCGTAAAAAAAGAGGGAGTGTGTACCATGAAAACGCAAAAATATGATCTGCAATTGACTGGTCAAGCCAAGGGGCGGTCTATTTCGCTGCTTGCGCTTGCGCTTGCGCTAACCGCGGGAGGGTGCCTGTTTTTTACGGCGCCCGCCTTGGCGCAGCAGGCAACGACGCCGCAAAAATATTGCGAGCAGCTTGAGGTGGAAGAGGGGCCGGGAACATGCGAGTTTCTAGGGTTTCAGGTTGCGCCGGGCTGGGCGGTCAATTTAGCGCCGGGAGTACCGCAAATACAGAAAACGGCCGTTCTGGTGGAGCAGTGCCTTAACGGCGATTATGAGGTTCGAGCTATGGCGGTTCCGCAAACCTCAAGCAATTTTGGTGGGATAACCCAGTGGAATTTGGGCGGCCAAGTGGTTGTCTGCCCCTAATCGGCCGCTTTTGGTTCGTCGGTTTCCTCCACCGGTTTGTTTGTCTCTTCAGCCGGAGGCTCTGTCTCTGATTTGAAATGGACGCTCTTGAGCACTTCGCTAAAGATTTTATCAGCCTCCGGGTGAGGTTCGCCGATGAGTTCGGCTTCGACCGATAGGGCGGAATGTTCCGCGATCCAGAGCTGCCCCAGATAAACGGTCGGGGTGCGCCCGACTTGCCCTTCGCCGACGATCCCGGCCTGCTTATAGCCGGTGGCTTCACGGAATGAGGTGTCGAATTCTTTGATCACGGATTCCCGTGTCATGGCCTTAAGGGTCGTTTTCATGATGTCGGGGGTGAATTGCTTTGCGACATCCTTGTCGATCGGGTTGCAGATGATCCTGAAATTGACTGTGGAGGTCATCGCGTAAACCTGTGTGTAGCTCACAAGGTCGTAGCATTTCTCCCGCGCCACGTCGTCGCACCGCCGGGAGGTATAGGGCTCGGACGGGAAGGTTACGGCGAACTCGCAATGCTCCGGTGCGTAGGTCACGGATTCCTCGGCAAAGGCAGGGTATGAAAGCAAAAAACAAGCTAAAAAGCACCACCGCAAAGGCGCGAAGACGCCAAGCTTTTTGCGGCCGTGTCGAAGGCCGCTCCATAAGCTTGGCGTCTTTGCGTCTTCGCGATTCCTGCTGGGGTTATCATTCATTTAGATTGTCCATGTCGCCGGGTCTGCGTGTATCTGCTCGCCAGTATCCATGTTTTTGATCTCATGGTCCAGCCCGTCTTCGAAGGGCGGGAACCAGACATACGGAATGCCCTTTTTCTCCGCATAGGCCAATTGGCGTTTGAGCTTTCCGCCGTGGGAGGTTTCGACGTTAAAACCCCGTTTACGAAGGGTTTGCGCTGTTTCATTTGCCAGCGCGCGGCGCTCTTCGTTCGGGAGCACGACAAAGATATCCGCCGGAGATTTGCGCTTTGTCTCGAACGCGCTGTTGTCCAGCATCCGGGCGAAGAGCCGCGAAAAGCCGATGGATATCCCGACACCCGGCAGGGCTTTGTGGATGTAGGAACTCGCCAGATCGTCATAGCGCCCGCCGGAGCAAATCGAGCCGTATCCGGGGTCGTCAAGGAAGACTGTCTCATACACCGTGCCCGTATAGTAATCCAGCCCACGCACGATGGATAAATCCGCCACAACCGCCCCTTCCGGCAGGTGGGAGAGTTGGTCCATGACGAAGGCGAGTTCTTCGATTCCTTCTTTAAAATTCTGGATTGCTTCGTCGCTGATGCTCCTCGCAATGACGTCATTGCGAACGATGAAATCGTGAAGCAATCCAGAAAATTCAGAAGAGGTGGCCTTTATTTTGACCAGTTCCATGATGAGATCAATGGTTGAGAGAGGGGCTAGCGCTGGCGTATGCTTTATAATACTTACGAGAGTGCAACGGAGCTCTTCTTGTCCTTGTTTTTCAATTTTATCGACATTTCTGGTGATGCTTAGGATGTCTTTGGAATCTGTAATTCCGAGGGTCTTTAAAAACCCCATCAATATCTTCCGGTTACTCACCCGGATCTGGATATTTTCTTTCTCCATACCCGGCAGGGAGGAGAGCGTTTCCCAGATGATCGCGGGCATTTCCGCATCGAAATGCAAGGGGAGGGTATCTACGTTAATCACGTCGATATCGCACTGGGTGAATTCCCGGAACCGTCCGGCCTGCGGTCTTTCCCCGCGCCAGACCCGCTGCATCTGATAGCGTTTGAACGGGAAGACGAGCTTATCGAAATGCTGGGCCGTATAGCGGGCGAGGGGCACCGTCTGGTCGAAATGCAGGGCTAGCCTTGCATCCTTGTCGCCCTCTTCCTTATGCAGGCGCTCCAGCACGTACACTTCCTTATCCACGTCTGCGCCGCCATCGCCGCCCTTGGCGCGGATCACGTCGAGTTCCTCAACGCTCGGCGTCTCAATGGAGCAAAAGCCATAGCTTTCGAAGGTCCGGCGGATATGGTCCAGCCATTGCTGTTCGATCATCCGCACTTCCGGCGTCCATTCGGGGAAACCGCTCACGGGTTTGGGCTTGTATATGGATTTTTTCTCTTTCGCGCTCATAGAGTTTTGTTAGGCGAAACCGTGCGCCAAGGCAAGGGGGATTAGAGCGGGAGGAATGGGGGTTTTACGAAATATTAACCTTTTTTTAAGACAATAGGGACGGTTTACGGCGAGTGATGTGTGAAGGTGCGATATGAGTGTAAATCCGAATAACCCCTATCTGGTACAAAATCAGGCGTCCCCAGCCTTGCCTGCCGGAGGGGGCGCGCAGGGCTTTAATGATGCCGCCAATAGCTTTTTCTCTACGCACGGGGTTGATTTTTCCTTTTCAGAATTTATTGCCAATCTCCTGATCGGGTTTTTCGCATGGCTCAACCCTGAGGCTGTTTCGAAATTCGGCAAGGAAATACCGCCTCTTGAGCACGGCATGACGGCAGAAATTTTGGAGAGCAAGGCCGCGCGGGTTTTATCACCGAAAGACGCCGGCTACGGATTCGTCGAATCCATGAACAACAAGGCTGAGTTTTTCAATGTAATGAATGCGCAAGGTGCGATGGAAACCTATAGCCTTGTCGAGCGGGTTGATAATAAGGAAAACGGCTTTAGCGGCGCGATTTACAGGAATGAGACCACAGGGCATGCCGTTGTGTTTTATGAAGGCATGACAGCGCGCAGCGATAAGGCCGGCGTTGCCCTGGATACGAAGAATTACTGGCTAGCGGAGCAGGGCTACGTAGATAACCAGATGCCGGATGCACAGCGTCTTTATACGAAAGCCGCGCAGATGAGTGATTCTGTCGAGATCGTCGCGCATTCCATGGGTACGATGCATGCCAATACGATGGCCGCGCTTTACAAGGCAAAGGTCACCAATATGTCGGATATCGGCCTGCCGAAACTTTATGCGACGGCAGAAGGAATCGAAAATGTCCGGAATAATGTGACTTCCCTGCGGATTGAAGGGGATGGTCCGCCGGAACTCCCCTCGCTGGCAAAAACGATATTGCAGGGCATGGGGCACGCTGTTGGGGGCTATGGGGACGGTCGTTTGTATGCCGGGAAAATTCACGGACAGGAAATTGTGATGGCCCGTCCCGGTCATGAGCAGATCATGCAGGCCGCCCATAAACATACGCCGCAGGACGTAGCTTTTTATGCGAAGGACAAAGGGCTTGAACACAGCACGCTGGCCTATGCGCTGGCGATGGAGGGCGTACGGGAGGCTGCGCCGCAGGTCGAGCCGGCGAATAACTTTTACAACCACATTGCGCCCGGGCAGCAGATTTAGAAAAGCCCGGCACTAAACAACCGGCGCGCCGTAGCCGTATATGTTCTGCGGTTTTGTTTCAGGACCGGTCTCAGCCAGTTTTTGTTCGGAGGAAATTACGGAGCGGTGATCCGGCCCCGTATGCTCTGCCTTTTGCCGCTCCAGCTCTTGCGTGTACGCGCGTACGGCGTCCAGCCCGCCGCTTTCGGCCAGTTCCTCGTACCGGGCGTTGAAGAAATCCTTGGCGGCGTTGATCCGCTGTTGGTTATCAATTTTTTCAGCAGGGTTTTGCTCCGGGCCTCCAAAACGCTCTGCACGAAGTTTATGCATAACGGCTTTCGCGGCGATCAGGGCTTCGGCCTCCGGCGGCATGTCCGGAGCATCGGCGGTTTTGACCGGGAGAGCCTCAAACAGCGCCTCTTTCTCCAGATAGGCCGTGACGGCCTCGATTTCACCGGATTCCTGAAGGGCAAAATATTGCGCGTTGACCTGCGCCTCTAACTCTTCCGGAGATATCGTGACGAAAGAAGGGGCCAGCGGGTCGTCATCATCCGGGCTGAGGCCTGCATACTGTGTTTGCGCGTGGATCAGCCTTTGCACGGGTTCCGGCATATCGGGCTCGATGATTGAGGGCAGGCTGTTGAGCGTGTGTTTTCTTAGGGCAATTTCACCCGTGACCATTTCAACGAGGGAAGAGGGCTCCAGCTCCTTGATCAGGTATTCCGGCACAGCGTATTTCTCCACCCATTCGTTGTAGGCAAGCTGAACGGCGACTTCCCCGCCCAGCAGGGTCGGGTCTGCCGTGGCCTGCGCGGTGTGGAGCGCCAGAACCCCCTCATAGGCGAGCAGGGCGTCCTTATCCAGCAGGCCGTTTTCAATGGATTCCTTGGCCTTGTCCAGCAGCCTGTACGCCTCGGCGCCCGCAGCGGCTATGCCTACAGGCCCAAGGATCTTACTCAGGTCGCCCAGGAATTGGGCACCCTTGCCGAAGAACCGCCCGACCTTCGCCCATGCGGACGTCGTCTTCGCGAAATGTTTCATCAGGGGCTCTAACCCGCCATGGATGACTTTCGGGGCTTTGCCTTGAAGCTCGGAGGTTTCTTTTAGTTGTTTGATAAAGTACGCTTCTCCATTCTTACGTCGAAACATGGTGCCGCCATGCCCCGCTTCGGCGTCAAGAACAAGAAACGTATTCGTGCGCTCATTGTAGAAATACATTTTACTGCCGTTTTCTTTGGCAATAAAACCTTTTGTTTCAGGGGCGTTTAGAGTGTCGTATATGTGGCGCTTAAAATCACTTTCACTTTGGATGTCAATAACCGGGCCGAGCCTTTCTTTGCGAAAGTCAGAAAAATGGTTTCTCTCCTTGGAATGTTGGACGATCCGGTCAACCAGTTGATCCAGATTCCCAAGTTTTGCATCTGCCATTTTTGACACACCCTTTTATTTTTTATTTTGGAAATGGGCTTACTTCCTCTCGTATTGCCCATATCTCTGCGCTCAGCCGCTCCGCTGTTTCATCAGTAACAGATTGTTTCAATAATTGTGGAAAACTATCCTCAATGTAGTACCCGTCCATAGCCGCCAGTATCATAGAGATATCTCTGATCTCTTTTTTCGTAAGGTTGAGCGTCATGGGCTCATTTCCGGTTTCAAAAATATTTTTTAGTTTTTGCGCAACAGCGGCCGTTTCTTCGTCAGTGGTGTTTCTAATAACTTCGTCAAAGTCACGTGTGGCTGAAGTTTCTACGATATGAAGCATAGCCCTGACATCCTCGGCAGGGGCTTCTATGGTTACGTTTTCGCCGTTAGTACCTGTTACCCGCATGGTGAATTCTCCCTTGATGCTCATATTCTCCATTTTACACAGTTTCGAGGAGGCGGCATAGTTCCCCACCAAGATAGGGGAAAAGCGTTAATTTTTCATAAAAAAAATTAAC
>JAGRKA010000130.1 GCA_020442475.1 Alphaproteobacteria bacterium
TACAGGAGGATACGATGTGCGAGAACAGATGTTTTCGACGCGTGAAACGGGCCGCAGTGACATAGCCGCGCTTTGCCCCAGCCGATTGCCGCTGCGAGTGATTCCCAATTCCTTCCAGCGGCTTGCGGCTGTTCCGTGCGACACGACGCCGACGTTGCGAGCCCGAAAATCAGCTAACAAGCTGAAATAACGCGGTTATTCCGGATGCAGGGGTGACCCTCATAACCTGAAGGTCGCAGGTTCAAATCCTGCCCCCGCAACCAACTTTGTAGACTCTTCGAAATCGCCGTCCGCTTTGGACGGCTTTTTTGTTTGTTCAGAAAGACTTAGGATTCCTGCGAGGTTTCCTTCCAGGTCTATCGCCATCGTCTCGCTTGCCCCATCTGGAGCGGGATGCAGGACAATCCGGTCCACAAGCCCACGAATGATCTCCACCGCTTCGTGACGATGATCTACGTCTGATAGGGCTTCATGGAGCCGATCGATCTCGCGGTGATAGTGGTGCGCCATGTT
>JAGRKA010000131.1 GCA_020442475.1 Alphaproteobacteria bacterium
CTGTGTCATAATTACAGCACCTCCGGAGCCAAAGAGATAATCCGCATAAAGCCCAGACCACGCAGTTCACGGGTTACAGGGCCAAAGATACGCGTACCGATCGGCTCTTTGTTCTTGTTAACCAGAACGGCGGCATTGCCATCGAACCGGATCACTTCACCATTTTGACGGTTCATGCCCTTTTTGGTCCGTACAACAACGGCATCCAGAACCTGACCTTTTTTCACGCGGCCGCGGGGAATAGCTTCCTTCACGGACACCTTGATAATATCGCCAACATTCGCGGTCCGGCGGTGAGAACCACCCAGAACCTTGATGCACTGTACCTTTTTGGCACCGCTGTTATCAGCAACATCGAGAACTGTTTGCATCTGTATCATGGTTTATGCATCCTTCTTTTTGGATGTGGTTTTCTTAGCTGCCGTTTTAGCAGCCGGCTTCTTGGCCGGAGCTTTTTTCTCTGCTTTCGGCGCTTCGGCTTTTTTAGCCGGGGCAGCCTTGGC
>JAGRKA010000013.1 GCA_020442475.1 Alphaproteobacteria bacterium
CTATTATGTGCGCCTGCCCGATCAGGTGCTAAAGGGCTATTACTATTATAAGGTCATCGATCCCAAAGCGGTTGAGCAGGAACCTTAGAGCGGGATTTCATTAGGGCGGCGGGGATAACGGGCTTTGTTTATGAGAATGGATTATATCCTGCTCAAAGGGTTTCAAACGCGAAAAGAGCTTCACACAAAAAGCCCCACGATCACGCCTCCGCGCCGAAACCGTCTTGTACAACGGAGACCGTAACCCACTGTCCGGGCTGTGTCTGGAAAGACAGCTCACCCGTGATCTGCGTTTGTTTGAGCGCGTCCGCATAGAGCCTCCGCATCTGCGCCTGCGCGGCCTGCGAGAAAATCTCCTCCGTGCGCAGGATCACATCCAGCCGCGCCGCATGGAACAGCCCGTCCAGTTGGACCTTCCCCATATGATCCAGTTCAAGATCGAAGATAAAACGGGTTTTTGAACCACCCGCCTTCCCCGGCTCATCCTCCGCTTTTTCCTGTCGGTAATGCACGGCGAGACGGTGAATATCCCCCTCCCAGAAAAGCGGCAAAGGCAGGCTGCGCCATTCTTGCGCGGATGCTGGTTCCCGGCCGGCCAGCCCCTGAAGTGCGCGGCCCTCCTGAGACATACGCTCAACAAGACCGGAGCGGCCAGCGCGCCTAAGCGTCTCAAGCACTTTTTCTCCGGCCCAACCCTGTATGTCTCCGGCCCTTAAGGCTGCGATAAAGAATAAGGCCGCCGCCCCCATCGTGGCAGGCGCTGCCGGACCAGGCAGGACAGATGTAAAGGCGCGGGCCGCTTGCGGCGCATTTTGCGCCAAGGCCTGATAGATGTCCTCCATAACAGGCCACGGCGCAGGGGTAAGCAAAGCCGGGAGCGAGAAAGGCGCGGCCCCTTGCATGGAAACTTGCATGGAGGCAGGCGGGAAAGGCGCGCCTTGAGGCATAATCGAAATCCGCGTCCCCGGCACTATCCCTTGTGCATCCGCCGGAAACTGGAGGGCAAATGTCTGCGCGGCCTCCGCTTGCGGCATCCAAAACGTGACCAGCGGCAAGGATTCGGCTGTCAGCCCTGTGATCACGCCGCTGAGCGTACCGGCCTGCCCCCCGCCCAGAAGAGCGGTGTGCGCCTTGTTCTGTGGCATGGATAAAACACCATCCTTATGCCCAGACGGTACGATACGCGGCTCCGGCAAAGCAAAATGTTCGACTCTTCCGTCAAACACGCCCGCACTGGAGGCAGCACCGGGTTGTAAGAGCGCTGGCGTTCCTCCAGCCAAAGGCGTTTGTAAAACGGAGTGGACACCACTAGCCCCACCTTCGGAGACACCCACCTGCCCAAGTGCGGCGGCCTGCCAGAGCGTCAAGGGAAGAGCGACATTTTGTACTTTTACGCCGCCGGATACTATGTTTTCCACCGCAAGATACGGAGGAAAAACAACAGCCTGCACAGGTGTAAAAGGCGGCAGCGCCGCGGGGAGGAAGGATAAAGAGGGGGGTGCGGGAAGATGCGTTATAAGATCGGAAAACTCAGGAAAAGTGGGCAAGGCGCTCAAGGGAACAGGTAAAACCCCAGCGGCGCGGGCGGCTCCGGAAAAATCCGGAACGGTGCTGATGACCGCACTTGTCAGGTCCGCACCCATAAACCCTTCAGCTTTTAAAGCGGCAAGCGCCCGCGGCGGTACGGGATAAAAGCGCACGCTCGTTCCTATAGGCGGCAAGGATGCTATGCCGCGCTGCGCCTCTTGCGCAACACCTGCAGAAACCGGCCGCTCCGGCACAGCACGCTCAAGCTGGCTAGATTCACGCCCTCCACGCAGCTCGACACTGACCGGTGTGGCCACTTCACGCGCAGGCGGAGAGGCGGTAGGCGGCTCTCCGGTTTTAACCTCCGGTGGCACAGCAGGGCGGAGTGGCCGTAAAATCGCACGATCAGGCGCGGACTCCGCAACATTTTGATCAGCACGACCCCGTGCTATTTCAAGCTCTACGATCTCTCCGCGCTCAGGCCGTCTGCCCTGCCCTTCGGGCACACGGGCCTCGACATCACCATGAGGCGTACGAATCCGCAGCGCACCACCCGGCCCGGCCTGCACGATCTCCCCACGCACGCGCACAGGAGCCTGAGATCCGCGCAAATCATTAGGCACGCCGATCAGTTGAACCTTCACCCCCGAAGGCTCGTCACGACCCGGCACTTGCACAGCGGAACGGGGCGCGGACGGAAATTGTGGAAAGCCTGATTCGCTCATAACACCACTCTACAGGATAGGAACCCTGAAGTCCCTATCTGCTAGCCGTGGGCGGCGCTGGCCTTGACACGTTCCATCCCCTTCCAGAGCCGCTGGGCGATCGCCTCGACATCGGCGGCGGCCTGCGTATTCGGAGAACGGATCAAAAGTGGTGTCTGGTGGCGGATGCAATCCTTGACCTTCGGATCGGCCCCGACCATCCCGGCCAAAGGCGGCTTAAGGCGTAGGAAATTCTCGCAGGCCTTCAGCAACGTATTATAGGTTTTTTCGCCCTCATTCGTACTGGGCGCCATATTCACGACAATGCTGATATTTTTGGATAGACCCGCCGCATTGCCCAGCTTTATGAAGGCATAAGCATCCGTGAGCGAAGTCGGCTCATCGGTCGTCACCAGAACCGTTCTTGTCGCGGTCGCGGACAGCATCCGCACCGTGCGGTCTACGCCTGCCCCCAGATCGGCGATCACCACATCATAGCGCCCGGCAACCTCCAAAAGCTGATCGCGCAGATGAGCAAGGCGCTGGCTGGGGAGTGCGGACAAAGAGGCCTGCCCGGAACGGCCCGCAATAATGTCGAAGCCGCCCTCCTCATATTCCTGTATCACCTTGTCGAGCGAAATCCGGCCCCGGATTACGTCGTTCAAGTCGCGCTTGGGCATAAGGCCCAGCTGTACATCCACATTGGCCAGCCCCAGATCGCCGTCAAACAACAGCACCTTCTTGCCCATTTTTGTCAGCGCATGGGCCAGCGTGATAGAAAACCAGGTTTTACCGACCCCGCCTTTACCGCTGGCTACGGCCAGCAGATTCGTCCCCCGGCGGAAAGGCGGCGCGGTCGTTTCCGAAGGCTGTCTGGTTTGTATTTCGCTCATTGCCGTGTCCCTGTTTTACGAATGGGCCCGTGATCCTCGCGGGCATACGATCCGGGCATAAGAAGTTTTGTAAGGCTTTGCGGGTCCAGCGTAACAAGCCCGTCCGCGACCTTGGGCGTGTTGGAGGCATCGGCGAAGCTCAGCCCGCCCGCCTGTACCGCCGCCAGAATGCCGCCGAAACGGCGCGTAATATCCATGCGCGTCGGAATCAGGCTGTGCGCACCGATAGCCGCAAAAATCCGCGCAACCTCGCCGCATTCATCGGCATCCCCACCCGCTGGCATCACCAGATAGGGCTGCATGTCCGCACACCCTGCCAATCTAGCCAAGTCCTTAATATCATTCTGAGAAAACGGATTGGTCCCAGCCGTGTCGATCAAAATCTGGTCACAGCCACTAAGCTCGCCAAGCACTGCTTTCAACGCCTGCGGCGTATCAGCCTTTTTAAGATCTATCCGTAAAAGCTTTGTAAAGGCGGCAAGCTGCTCCAGACCGCCGGCTCGCACCGTATCGGTCGAGATCACACCGACGCGCAAGCCCCCCATTGTCGCCCGCGCCGCCATTTTTGCGACGGCCAGCGTCTTGCCGGAACCGGGCGGCCCCATCATCATCAAAGGCTTACGGCTCGGCCCCTGCGGCAAAGGCGCAAAGTTGAACAAATGCTCGATCGCAGCCATCAGCGCAATGCCCGGCGTCTCCAACCCAACGATTGTCGCACAAGAGAGGATTTGATCCATTACATCTTCGGGCACGCCGTGACGGAGCATAATTTCAGTGATTTCCTCGGTAACCGGCGATTCATCCTCTTCCTGATCATATTGAAGCCAATCGTCAGCCATCGCAGACCCGGGACGCCCGATCTCGAACGCAGGCTCAATCGCCGCCGTCACACGCACGGCAGACCCGCCTCTTTCCTCGCGGGTTGCGACAATGATGGCGTCTTCTCCGAGATTGTCACGAACCATTCGCATTGCCTCTGTCATGGTCGGGGCCGTAAAAGATTTTAGCCGCATGGCCGAGCACTTAAAGTTTTCAGGTTACTAAGTATAGGGAGACTCATCCCCGCACACCAGATCATATCCGTATAAAACATAAGAAGAAAGGGGGGTATTGGGGATAAATAGAGCTTTTCCCTTTTAGATGGAAATGCTCTAAAGGACGTGTCCTCATTCTTTTTTATTTCCGGGCACAGAGCAGTGCGTTATGGTCTGCCCCTATGGAGAGCCACCCTAAAATCCGCAGCTTTGCACCAATCACCGGAAAAAATTCCAGAATCCTGATCCTTGGCTCCATGCCGGGCGTCGCCTCGCTGGAAGCCGGACAGTATTATGCACACCCCCGTAATGTCTTCTGGCGGATCATGGCGGAGCTCTTGAACATGCCGGAAAATCTGAGCTACCCGCAAAAAACGCAGCATCTATGCAGCACAGGCATTGCCCTTTGGGATGTGCTTCATACATGCGTACGTCCGGGCAGTCTCGACAGTGCAATCAGCGATGAAGTCCCGAACGATTTCGCAGCCTTCTTCAAAACCCATCCACATATCAGCGCCTTGTTTTTTAACGGCCAGAAAGCACGGCGGGCTTTCAAAAAACATGTAGCCCCCTCTTTGGATATAAACACTCTGCCTCTCTACACCCTACCCTCGACAAGCCCCGCGAACGCCTCATGGAGCTTTGAACGCAAGCTAGAGTCCTGGCAGTCTATTATGAATTATCTTTAACGGCATGTCCCATACGCCGTCCCCTGTCCGGAACGCGCGCGCCCAGCCCGGCCAATGGATTCAGCTCCAGAATATCCAGAACACTTTGTAGTGATTGCATCTGCGCCAGACTGCGCTCGACCGTCAGGATATTAACGGGCTGCAATAAATGCCCGATCTCGAAAAAATTCGTGGCGTACTGAGCGTAGATAACACACTCCCGGTCTTTAAAACTGATCTCAAGCCAGCGCGCTTCAAGCGCTTCTCCCAGCCTGAGTATCCGCTCGATCACCGCCGGGTCGTAAATATAATGGGCCTCGACCGGATTCGTAGACAAAATCGTATATTTTTTGCGGAACGCCCCGTAGCCCAGCCCGATCTCTTCATGCGCGACAAATTTTTGATGAAAGGTCCGCTTCATGAAACCGTGCGTCAGGAAAGAGGGAATCAGTACCGTATGATGTTTGAAGCTCTTATTGAGCTTAACCCGGATCACAACTCCGCGCAGGCCAAACAAAGACAAAAGCGCCCGATAATCAAACGCGAAAAGCTGTGCTTCCGGTGTGATTCTGAAATCCTGAAACTCCGCGGTAAAGGTTTTATAGCGGGCGGTAAAACCTTCCTCGACCTTGTGCGCACCATAGGGCGGCAGGATATGGGATCGTACAGATCACCGAGCCTCATCACGCCGCCTCGCCTGTAACGCAGCCCAAGGCTTCCGGACATAAGCTCCATAAAGGCCTGCTTCGCCTTCTTGCGGTAATCGCTATCAAAAACGGGATATGCAAAGAGGAGAAATCCAAAATAGGCTCCGGCAAAAACAAGCGGCGCAAACATAAAAGCCGGTCCGTCATTGTCAAAGCGCAACAGAAAAAACCACAGCGCCCCCGCCCCCAAAACGGCAGGTAATAAAGGCGCCAGCATAAGGAACAGCAAGTGTCCGCGCCGCGCCTGCTCAAGCCGCGCCAACGCCGCCTCGTTATGTATGCAAATCTGTTCCGCCCGCTCGAAAATATCCGCCGTCAAACCCGTTTGCCTCTTCCCTCAATTCTTTACCGCTATTTCGGTCAAAGAATGATGTTACCCTTATGAAGCAAACGAAAACAAGGCGTAACTCCGCCCTCCCAAAAGACGGATTGGGTGGTTTAAACATCCTCACACCCGCTTCTGGCACCGCACTTGCATGGCTACTTTTGAGAAACCGGCGGAGCGGGCAATTTTTGCTGCTCCCCTTGAGATAAAGGACGATAAAGATGGGTTTGGCCAGTTTGGACGCCGCACTATCCGGCCTGCGCATTTCGCAGCAGCAGATCAGTGTCATCTCGAATAACGTCGCCAATGTCAGCACGCCCGGTTTTACCCGGAAAATTCTGCCGCAAAGCACTCAGGCCGTTAACGGCGTTTCCATCGGTGTCACCGGAGAAACAATTATACGGCAGGTTGATCTTAGCCTCGAACGGGATTTATGGACACAAGTGAGCGCTGTGGGCTATCTCGATATTCAGCAGACTTACCTAAACCGTATCCAGAAATTCCACGGCCCGCCGGATAAAGAACTTTCCGTTGCGGCCGAGATCTCACGGTTGCGCGATAGTTTCTCTGCGCTTGCCGACAGCCCGGAAGACCCGTTTTTACTCGCCGGGACGGTCGATCAGGCCACGGATACCGCAAACAAAATCAACAACCTGTCCGCCCTGATTACACAGCTGCGCAACGATGCGCAGGACGAACTCGCTATTACTGTTGAGCGAGCCAATGATTTGCTGGTACAAATCGCCAATCTAAACGATCAGGTCTCGGTTAATCTGAGCGTAGGACGCAGCGCGGCCCTTATGCAGGATAAACGTGATGAAGCCATCAAAGAGCTTGCAGGCTTAATCGATATCAGCTTTTTCACGCGCGGGGACGGCGTACTGGTTGTCCAGACCAGCGAAGGAGTGGAACTGGCCTCCGACAAGGCTGAACGCTTGACATTCCGTCCCACATCACAATCAGCAACAACCTATTACCCGGTAAGCGCCAACGGTATCTTTGTGGGCGACCCGGTTACAAATCCCGCAGCAATCGACATCACGCAACGCTCGCCCGGTGGCAAGATCGGAGGCTTGCTGGCTTTACGGGATACGACTTTCCCCAAACAGATGGCGCAACTCGACGAGCTGGCGCATAAGCTGGCCTTGCGTTTTGAGGCGCAAGGGCTGCGGCTGTTTACGGATGCTTCCGGGACAATTCCACCGGATACGCCGCCTGACCCGACAACGGTGCCAAGCCCGACGCCTGTTTCCTATACCGGCTTTTCAGCCCGTATTCAGGTCAATGCCTCTATTCTGGCCGATCATAATGTCCTGAGGACAGGCACATACGGCGCAAATGTTGCCGCTGGTTCGAATGAGGTCATCCGTAGAATCGTTGAATTTGCCTTTCAGGATATAAATTACCAACAGGCCACGGGCGATATCGATTTGCGCGTTTCAGCCAATGCGCCGCCTAATAACACGCTCCAGAATTATTTAGGCCTTTTCTCCGAAAACCGCGTTGCCGGGACGGTTGACCTCACAGCCTATACAGGAGTCGCCGATATCATCGCGGCAGGCGGCCCCGCTGTCTTTGGAACAGCCCCCAATGAAACGGACCGTTTTACGATCACTTTCAGCGACCCAGATCTCGCAGGCGGGCCTTACAGCGTCTCGCTCGATCTGCGCACGATCGTTCCCAGCGGGGTTAGTGCCGCACAAGACCTTGTTGACGCTATACAGGCCGACGCGAACTGGGCGAATATTCAGGCTGATTTTAACGGCGCTGTTTCCATCGGACCGAACGGTGAACTGCTTCTGGAAAGCCGCAGCGACATCACAATCGCCGCCGCAGGTGCAGAACCTCTCTCTTCGACAGGATTCGCCTTTTTAGGACTCTCCCCTGCGACGTACGAGGCGACAGATCCGTCCTTTAACATTCAGGTCGGGAATAACCCGTCCGTCAAAGTTACGATCGGCCCCGGTGACGATGAAACAGACCTGCTGTCACAGCTTGCGGGTGTTCCGGGACTGGCAGTAGACACGGATGCTTTCTTGCCCGCAGAGGACGGCTTTTTACGCCTGCGGCCCGGTAACGATTTTCTTGACCCCGATTTCGGCGGCGATATCCGGATCGTCGGCGGACCATTCGAATCAGACCCGGCCCTTGCCGGAGAGCCCAGCATCGCGGCGCTGGGCGCTGGGAACGGCATCAATATCGTTTCAGCCCTTTTCGGCAGCTTTAACGCAGGCCCGCCTGCACAGGATTTTTCACCCGTCGCCGATACGGGTTACGCTTCTGAAACAAATGGCGCGCTCGGGCCGCCTGTTCCAACTTTATCTTTCCGGGAAACGCTTCTGGGACCGGGTGCGAATATCTCAACCCGCGTAAACGGGGCGCTGACCCTCGTGGATTTTGCACAAAAAATGGTTAATGAGCACGCGCAGGAAGTTTTGCTTGTCGAATCGCGAGCGGCAGACGAAGACAGTCTGCGCGAAGTTCTTCAGGATCAGCTTTTAAGTGAATCAGGCGTTAATCTGGATGAGGAGCTAGGCCATCTGGTCGTCGTCCAAACCGCCTACAGCGCGGCTGCACGCGTTATCAACGCGGTTGACGAGCTCTTTAAAGAACTGCTGGACGCTGTCCGGTAACATCTAAAGGAGATAGACGAGATGACAGGTGTTTCGACATTAGGGCAGGCTTTGGCGCAGATCGCACGGATCAAGGATCAGCAGACACAATTTGCAACACTGAGCACACAACTGGCGACAGGTAAGAAAACGCAGGTTTTCTCGGGGCTGCAAACCGATACGTTGACATCCCAGCGCGCCCGCGCAAGTTTCAAGGCGACGGATACCTATATTAATAACATCACCAACGCAGACCGGCGTATTGAGCTGATGCTCACAGCCATCGAGGAATTCAAGGCGCAGGCTGAAAATTTCGCGAACGCCCTGATCGGATTCTCACAAGAAAGCGCACACCAGAACGGTGATATCGTCTATTACGACGATCCCACGACACCCAACATAGAGGAAAATACCCAGATCGGTATGAGTGAAGCCGAAGCGGACATTGATTTGCGAACGCTTCAGGAACTGGCCGGCAATATTTATAACTTTATGATTGATCTGCTCAACACGCGGGAAAATGATCGCTATTTGCTGGGCGGCGCAGATACGCTGACGAAACCCCTTGCGGATAACGGTACGCTGGATGCGACAATGAACAGTTTTATTGCAAACTGGAAAGCCGGAACCGTAACAACAAGCGACTTTCTTGCCGATCTGAAAAACCGCGACACGGCATCAAATCCCGAAGCACTGACCGATTCGATTATCGGCTATTCGGCGCCGCTGACGGCTGGGAATGTTCAGGGCGTTTTCGTCCGGGTGGACGGGCTGTCGGAGATCGAATATACAGCTCTGGCCAATGAACGTCCTTTCCGGGACGTACTGGTCGCCTTGTCTTATTTCAAAAATGAAAGCCTGCCGCCGGTCGCAGATCAAGTTGAAATCGACCCCGGCACGGGCCTGCCGATCATCTTAACGCAAGGCGCCCCCGGCGCAGATATGGATGAGATGAAAGAGAATTTTTATGCCGTTTTCAACGATCTGACCCGCATGGTCAATCAGGCGCTTGATGATATGGATCAGGTTCGCTTCCGCTTGGAGAATGCTCGTGCGCGAATCACCGAACTGAAGCAAAGCCATCAAGAGCAAAAAAGCCTGCTACTGGGAACAATCTCCGATGTCGAGGATGTCGATATTAACGAAGTCGCCCTCAAACTGAACGTACTCCAGATCCAGCTCGACGCCTCCTACAGGGTCACAGCCCGGGTCAGCCAGCTCAGCCTCGTAAATTTCATATAGGGCGCAGATGGCTATTAGGTAGATTCCTTAACGGCACCCCTAATAGGCTATGCACACCTTATCCGGCGTTTTCGATTCGGCGAATCGTCTGGGTGGGCTGGTGCCCTGCCTGCTCGCCAGGATCACGGACACCGGTCCGCTCAATCTGCATGGGCGCTTTTTCCATGTCTGCCACTGCATCCGGCTGTCCTGCCGCCGGCATATGAACAGCCGATTCCTGAGCATGCCGAATATGAATCACGCGGCCCTTAATGTCGGCCTCCATATGGAGCGGTGATAACATTTCGGCAACCACCTCATTCCAGGGCTTGCCTCCCGTCCATGAAACGCGCGCTCCCGGATTAACGCTTTCACCGAACGAAACCGCGTAAGAAGGCGGCGCAATCTGCTGGAGCGCAAGCGCAAGCGGCATATCGCTACCGAAACCGACAGCATCCTCATAAACAGCCGGCGGCGTTGCTTCCATCGTCGGTACAGAAACCGGCGCAAGCGCAGCAGGCGGTAAGGGCTGTGCATGACCGGCAGCCTGCTCCTGAGGGAATGGTTCAATAATCAGACGGTTCCCGCCGGGAACGCTCTCAACAGCTTTTTCAGGCGCATCCTGCGGCATGATAACACGAGGGGGCGGAGCCGGTGTAGACGATGGCATAGGTTGGAGAATAGCCTCTTGCGCCATATCTTCTTCAGGTTCGATCATCGTTTTAACCTTTAGAACCGGCTTCCCCGGAACAGGCTGCTGTTGAATAACAGGCGGGGAAGGCTGTGCAGGAGCGGGCGCCGCAACGATCTCATCTTCCATCAACGGCATAGGCGAAAGCGGTGAAAGCTCATACCCCTCCGGCTGCACAACCGGTGCAACAGGCGCGGTGCCTTCTGCAGGTTGAGACGGCGGCATGATAATCGGCGCAGGCTCTTTTTTCTGCGGCGGGACCCATTCGAACCCGGCCTGTGCCGAACCCGGCAGCAATGCCAGACAGGCGGCCGACAAAGAGAGGAGCGCACTCCGGCTCCATTTGGTACGAACATGGCTCATTATCATAACCGGCTTCCTTGATCCCGAATTTTGGTACAAAATACACGTCCTCCGACCATAAAGCGGAAAGCGTGAAAAAACAAGAGTCTCAAGCCGAAACAGTGGAAGAGTCTATTAGCCGTAATCTATGAATTTCTTATGCCGTGCAGCAAGAAATCCGGGCCTGTCCGTCCCAAGCACCCATGAGCGTATATTCCGAATAGCTGCAGGAAATGTCAGGCCTTTTGCCTCTAGAATTCTAAAGAAAATCAGAAACAGAATGAGAATCGTAATGGTCGACCATCGTATATAAAAGAAAAGCACCGGGATAGGCAGGGCGGAGCGGGCATCAAAAGAGAAAAACCGGACCACGCGCATGGAGTTGCGCCAGTGCCAGTTCAGCTTTTCCTGGATATTCTCAATTTCCTTAACCATGAAAAACGCCTTCCCTTGCGCCGTTCGTTTATTCTAGCCCTGAAAATATTAAGATTGTCTTTACGTTTTCGTGTCCGCACCTAGCAGAGATTATGTACCCGTGCTTGTAGACAAAAGCAGATAATGCCGCCGGTCGATTTTCCCTTGCTCGAAGACAATTTCAGCAGAGCGCTCCATTGTCCGGCCATATTGGCTGATAATACGCTGAATCTCGTTCGGCCATTTTGTGAAATGCATATCCATGAGCTTTTCACGGACATCATCCGGAAATTTCATCCATTCGCGTACACCGATTCGCCCGCCGCCGACACGCGGTACAAGCGCCTGCGTAACGACCAGACGCAGCGTTTCCATCAGCGCAATCGCCCGCTCCTCGCGCTCATCCATATCATAGGTCGAGAGCATACGCTGGATCGTATTGGCCACACCCAGCGTGTGGGTCGTCGTATAGACGGCATGGCCCGTCTGCGCGGCCTCAATTGAGGCGTTAATCGTTTCCCGGTCGCGTGATTCCCCAACGAGAATCACCTCCGGCTTGCGGCGCAGGGCGTTACGTACGCCATGCGCAAAATCCGGCAAATGGCGGGGAATCTCGCTCTGCGAAACCAGAGAACGCGGGCTGTTGATAGAGTCGTAGACATATTCAATCGGCGCTTCATAGGTGATCATCTTTCCGCACCCTTGCGGCCGTTCGAGAAGCAATCTGTTCCCGGCGGCCAGAAGCGTCGTTTTTCCCGAACCGGTTGGGCCGGTGATAATAACGATCCCCTGCCGCGGCGCCCAAGCCTCTATGATCTCTTCTTCAATATTCAAATCTTTCATGGTCGGCGGCTCACTGGGCAGTACCCGCATCGTGATCTGCGCCGAATCCCGCCCCCTTGATAAAATCGCCGTGATGTTCACCCGAAAACGAATGCGGGTATAGCGGTCCGGACGAATTTCATAAGAGACGTCCAGATCCTTCCCCGCAGCCAGCCGGGCAAGCGCCTCCGGACCGTAGATACGGGTCAGCATCGCCGCCATATCCGCCGCATCTATATTGCGGAACGTCGCAGGGTATAAAACGCCGTGAATTTCGTTATAAACCGGCCTGTCCGTCTGGATCGTAATATCCGAAGCGTTTTGTTTGACACACCAGAGCAAAAACTGGTCGATATGCACTTCGGTAAAGCGATCAGGCTCGTCAGGCCAGGTCTCGGCAAAATTATCAGCAGATTTAAGAAGACTTATCGGCTTGCGGGTTGCCATGAACCGTATCCCGTCATGAGTTCGGGAACACCCGTAATCTGAACCGCGCGGTCCCCGATCCGCATTTCATCGCCGCCGCCCGTCACGCCGCGATCAACCTGAAGCGCATAAGGCGGTGAAACCATGCCTTGCGCCAGCAAAACCCGGTAACGCACCATCCCCTCATAATCTGCAGAAAGAAGGCTGAGATCTTCCTTGAAAGTCTCGTTAGCCTGCTCGACACCGTATTCCCAGCCTTTGGCCACAAGCTCGATCCACAAAGCGCGCTCTTCCTCATCTTCCGGACGCAACACATCCGGCGGCGGCTCCGGTACTTGCCATTCACGCTCCAGATAAGAGCGCCACGTCCGGGCGGTCGAAATAATCCGGGCGTTATTGATAATATTGTAAATCCTGTCGGATACGGCAGCCTGCTGCCCATCCCCCTCGATCAGCATCGCATTAATGGATTCACTGATCACAGGCGGCTCAATCAACAGACCGGACGGCGCGGGAATCAGGAGTTGACGAAAATCAAAGACCTGATCCAGAGAACGGGCCCGCTTATCCAGCTCTTTACGGATATGGTATGTCCGCCAGGCTAACCCGCCGCGCGCGCCGTAAGAAACAGCCGCTTCTTTCAGAGCATCCTTGCGGATATCGAAAGGCAGGCCGGTTTCCTCCCCCATAAGGTTGTTTTCTTTCTCAAGCGTTTGCAAATCCCGCAAAGAAGGCGGCGGCAGAGGCTCACCGTTTTCAGAGACTCGCGCGCTGTTTTGTCCGGAACCGGAGGACGCCATCGCCGCAGGAAACGGCAAAAGCGGAGAGGTCAGCACCGCCAATAAGGCCAAACCTCGAAGCAAGCGCTGTCTTCTGATTACAAACTCAGACATCGACGTGTCGTCCCCTTCTCCCTTTACCCGGTTATCCCGGTATTGGGCGCATAATGGATCTCGACCGTTTTGCGCTCGCTATCCACCTTCAGATTAGCGCGCGTCCCCAATTGCAATCCGATATCCCGCAATACATCGATTACAGGCCGATTCTCAACATCGACGGAAATCACGACCGGTACAGGTGGCGGATTGCCGATGGTCAGGAAATTATAACCGGCGCGGTCGGCCAGCGTTTTGGATACAGGCTCAGCCGGTCCGATCCAGTTGACGGTAATCGCCCGGCGCAGCTCAGGCGGCGGATCGCCGACAGGCCCCAGAGATACGCCCGGCGAGCGTGAATATTCTATAGAAGCCAGTGTTTCCAGCGCATTGGACGCCCTGTCCGCGGCATCAGCCAGCATCGCCGAGACATTATCCGGCGCTGTTGCAACCTGCGGCGTTTCATTACTGAAATTCAACGGACCGGTTTCGCATCCACCGAGCAAAACCAGACAGGCAATAGTAGGGAGAACGGTAGAAAATCGTTTCATTTCGAGATCGAACCTTGCAAGGACTACGGTCTATCGGACCCTTTAATTTACGCATTCAACGAAGTCAAGACTAGCGGGTTATGACGCCCGCCGCAAGACGGGTTTCGCAGTTGCCCCCAAAGATTTCCAATAGAACGTTTCAAAACGTCCTAATGACCATTCTGGACCAACCCGCTTTCCTTTAATATTCCGATCACACGGCTTTTATATTTCGTGCCGTAACGGGGCGTTCTGGAGTGATAATGCGCGATGGCCTGCGACAGGCTCTTCGTCTCGTCAATATGGCCGCGTAAAATCCAAGCGGCCACACCGACATTCGTACAGGCATCATCGCGAATCCAGCGCCGTGCCGTGCTTTCATTGACGCCCCATTGCTTTGATAATTCCGGCAACCAGATTGTATTGATCTGCATCGGCCCCAGATCATAGGACCCGTTTTCATTTGCCACTTCCTGCCCGACCTGTCCGCCTTCGGCTTTGTATATCCCAACAAGCACGGCGGGCGGCACAGAATAGGTCTGAGAAGCAAGCATCAAGCAAGCGGCGAGAACGGTACTGGCGGACATTAAAGAACAACTCCTGCGAATCCTGAGTTTAGTCTATCATATCTTTATGAATCGTCACTCTTTTTGAAGAAGGACATAGGCCCCCCGCCCTGCCCGACACCTTGCGCCTGCTCAGCCTCTTGCGGGGGGGCTGCTTGTGGCGCCTGTTCCTGTATGGGCGGCTCCGGCTGCACAGGCGCAACTTGTGGCACAGCCCCATCAGCCTTAGGCTTGGCGAACATCGACATGGGGTTGCCCCCGACAGGGGGAGACGATACAGCTGATGGCGATACAGGCGCCTGCTGCACAGCCTGTTCCGCAGGGGGAGGCTGTGGCGGTACAGAGGGCTGTTCCGGCGCTTGCGGAGGCGTCACAGGCGGCTGTTGCTGTTGAGGAAGCGGCTGCTCAGGTTGAACCGGCGGCGGCTGTACGGATGGCTGTTCCTGCGCCGGAGGCACGGCCTGCTGCTGCGGTGGAGGCTGCGAGGCCTGCGCCTGCTGCGCGGGTGCCGCAGGGCTTTGACCACCCCCGCCTCCCGCCGCGCGCGTACCGGCGCCGGGGACAAGATTCCCGGCCAGCGCCTCCAGCATCCCGGCGCGCAAACCAAAAGCTTTCCAGACCGGGTCAATCGACAAGGGCACCTCCTGCCCCTGCTCGCTCAGCGCTGTCACACGGGCTGTTTCCGCCATATGACATGCGCCGTAAAGCCGCCCCAGAACGCTCAAAAGACCGAGCTCGGCCTGCTTTTGCGCCTCCCCCTCAAGAGCAGGCAACAAAGCCTCCCGAAGTTCCGCGGCCTTCGTGACCAGCCGCTCGGCAATCTCCATGATCAGTTTCTGCTCCGGCTGCCCGAACGGAAAAGATCCAACCGCGTTAACGACAGGCAAGAATGCGTAAACATACTGAATGCCCGTCTGCACGGGGTCTATTGTGCTATTTCCGCCCTGCCCTTTAAGCGGCTCCGCAGCGTCCACCGCATCAAGCCGCTGCGCGGTATCGGCGGCGGGTGTAAAATTTTCGGAGAAGGTCAGAACGGCTTGCAAGGCCGTCGTAAGCCGCTTCAAGTCGGCTTCCTCCGGTACGCGCCCGTGATGGCTGTACTGCCCCGCAACCAAAGGCCCGGCCAGAGCCGCCAGAGCGACGCGCAGCGTATCGCCGTCACTGCCGGCCATATTGACATCCATAGCCTGCGCCATGGATATACTCATTTTTACGGATTGGCCGAGCAGTTCGGCCATTTTCTGCGCATCGGCACGAATCGCCTCTTCACCACCGGCACCACCAACCAAAGGCGGTGAGGCTTCCGTGATCGAGGCCATCAAAGGCGCCCCTATTTTTTCAAGAACCCGAAGGAGATATTCAGTCCGTTGATCCATACGCTTACCGGTCACTTATCCTTGACTATCGCTCTGTGGACGCGCCCGCGGCGGCCCCTGCCCGTCCCCCTATCAGCTCCGTACGCCGAGATCGGCAATTAGGGCCTGAATGTCTTTCGGACGGCCCCGCACAATTTTCACGGTCCCGTCTTTCGCACGGTAAACACTCATCGGTGTAGCATCAAACTTCCACGACTGCATGATCCCCAGATTGCGCTGCACGCCCTGCTGGTTAATCTCACTGCGGGCCGGAAGCGCGTCCGGATCACCGTCCATATGACGCAGCCAGCGCTCCTGCGGGTTCGGCGTTGCAATCAGGAACGCAGCCTGCGCCCGTGTTTCCTCACGAAAACCCACCGGGATCATACGCACCTGAATACGGCCATTTTCAAGAAAACCCTGCCGCAAATCATTCATAAAGGCGTGGCAATGGGGGCATTGAGGATCGATAAAGCTGTACAGGATCGGCGCGCCCGTCTCCCCGATCGCAACCCAATTGCTGTTTTCGACATCGTGATAAAGCCGCTCGGATGGAGACTGGAATTCGAAAGCCTGTGTTTCGCGGCTGTCGACCTCAGATGCCGGGAAGTCTTCGGCCAGCCTGTCCAGCATATCATCCCCTTGCGCCCGCAAACGGCGGACCTGCTCGACAGTCAACAGCTTGCCGGTCTTGTCGAAAAGCATGCCCATGACAAACACGTCCCCGCCGGGCAGCACGTAAAAATATTGCTCCTGACCGTTCTTGATCGTCAGCCAGGACTCTAGCCCGTGATCACGGCCCAGAAAGCGGATCTGCGCCCCTTCATTCACCAGATTCTGAATCGGCGCAGGCAAGGCCGGAAGGGCTTCCTGTTGCTGTTGCGCCAGTGCTGAACTCGCCGTCCATGACACCGCAGAAAAAGAAACCGCCAGAAAAGCCAAAAGGGAAAGGGCCAAAAAAAGCCGCGCCATGATCATGTGATTAAACTCCTTCACAGAAAATCTTTCTATCTATCCAGTGTAGAGGAGAGCGGGGAAAGTTTCAAAGGAACAATACCAAAATCCCCGTATAACCGTAAAGCCGCGCATTACAAACCTCTCCGCCCGCATAAAAACCGGCCAGCGGCACATCGCCGATAATATCGCGCACAAGTGCCATCTCACCCTGCATCCCGCCGCCATTATCTGAAAAGGCCCGGCTGATACAGGAAATATAAAGCCCACCCTTCGGCTCGAACGCACCGGTATCACGCCCTACGCGTTCCCGCAAAGCCAGCAACTTTAGGGACAGATCTTCCCGAACGCTTTTGTCATTGCGATGAACAAACATAACCCGCTCACCCTGCATGACCTGATGAGCAACTGTGATTGAACCGCTTTCCGGATCAATCTCCCGGATGTTACGCACCAGATAATCCTCCTGGTCCGACTCCGGCACCGGGAAAGCCGCATGTACCTCGCCCCGGAATAAGTCTTTGAACTCTTCGGGAACGGCGTCTTCGTCCTCAAGCGCATCCTCGTCGATCAGGACCGTATCGGGATCGCGCTCGATTTTTTTGATCGCCATAGAACGCAAATCGTCTTCGAATACCTCTACGGCACGCTTCCCATCCAGTTCGATAATTTCATCTTCGTCACATAGAGTGATGACATGCGGCATACCGATCGCAGTGCAGCCCTGCGAGAGCGTACTGGCAACCGGAATAGCCTGCGTAAAGGCCACGCCGCTCACGCCGCCGGAACACTCTCCGCTGCCTGAAAACTGGACATGCATGCCCCGGGACGACGACAGGCCGCCAACCATAAAACCGTTCGTGACGGCATTGAGCGCTTTCAACGTCTGAACAGGGTCTTCACCGGCAGAAGAATCGCCATGTACGAAAATCAACATCGGATCGTTTTTGTCCAGAAAAGGGAAGAGCGCCTCTTCCGCATCGCTCATATCAATGCCCGCAGGCGGAAAAACACAAAAATCAGACTCATCGAATCGGCCAAGCATGACCGAAATCGCAGGCCGGTCGACAAACTCCTCTCCCACGGCACATATACCGATTCCAACGGCTCCAACCCAATTTTTGATCTGCAGGACGGATGAGAAAAGATTCACAATGCTCTGCGCATCATCGGCCAGACGATCGGTAATGTACAAAAAACCGAAATTAAAATTCTTATCTTTGGTTTTTGAACCTTCCAACGTCTCCAGAACTGCCTTGGCAGCCTCCCGCCAGTCCGCGCCTGATGCACCCGCAGAGGCAA
Organism: Alphaproteobacteria bacterium; assembly: GCA_020442475.1. Classification (GTDB taxonomy): domain Bacteria; phylum Pseudomonadota; class Alphaproteobacteria; order Micavibrionales; family Micavibrionaceae; genus JAGRKA01. The sequence goes on from JAGRKA010000013.1 coordinate 17,969, forward strand.
ATTTTGAAGAGGTGTACAGGGGCATGGGCCTCCCTTTCCGGTTTGGGGACATTTGAACGAGACAAACCCGGCCAAGCGCTTTACAATAGACCCCAGACTATTTTTCTGAAAGAGGTTTGACATGGATTTATGGATTCTGCTTGGGATTATCGGCGCTATCGCCCTGTTCATCGTTGTTATCTACAACCGCCTTGTCGTGCTGCGGCAAAACCGGGAGCAGTCTTTCGCCGACATCGACGTACAGCTCAAACAGCGCTTCGACCTTGTGCCACAGCTTGTTGAAACGGTGAAGGGGTACGCCACTCATGAAAAGACCGTTTTCGAGGAAGTCACAAACGCCCGCGCCGGCATCGAAAAGGCCGGCGACACATCCGAGCGCATTCATGCCGAAAACCAGTTGACCAAGGCCATGTTCAGCCTTTACGCAGTGGCGGAGAACTACCCGGATCTTAAGGCCAGCACGAATTTCCAACAGCTTATGGCGGAGCTGTCTGATATTGAGAACAAGCTGGCTGCCGCACGGCGCTTTTTCAACAACGCAACCGCCGAGCTTAATACGTCCATTGAGCAGTTTCCGGCTGTGCTGATCGCCGGGCCGCTCGGGTTCAAAAAAGAGGAATTCTTCGAAATCGACGATTCCCGGCGCGAAGCCATGGACAAGGCCCCGGATGTGAATTTCGGATCATAAGCGCTGAGTCGCAATCATGGCTGCCGGGCTACAAAATCATATATGGAACAATAATTTACGCTCCATCATTTTGCTGGCGCTTTATCCGCTCATGATCGCTGCGATCGTCTGGGCCTGCACCTTCGTGATCGGCGCAGCAGGCACAGGGGACACAGGCGAACGAGCCGCGGGGATGGCCAATGCGCTGCTCTATGCCTACTGGCCCTTGATCTTTACGGTCGTTGCCCTCTGGTTCCTGATTGCATGGTTTTTTCACGGTGCGATGATCCGCAAACTCGCCCATTCCCACCCCGTCACCCGCAAGGAAGAGCCGGCGCTGTATAATCTGCTCGAAAATCTCTGTATCGCACAAGGCATGCCCATGCCGCGCCTTGAGATCATCGAAACCCACGCCCGCAACGCCTTTGCCAGCGGGATCGATGAAAAAAGCTATTGCGTCACGGTGACACGCGGACTTTTAAACAGCCTGACGAAAGACGAAGTCGAAGCCGTTTTGGCACACGAACTCACCCATATTCTCAACCGCGACGTACGACTTTTGATTATTACAGTCATTTTTACCGGTATGATCGGCTTTGCCGCACAAATAGCCTGGAGCAATATCCGCTACGGGATGCTTTTTTCAGGCCGCAACCGCAAGAACGGCAGCGGAATCATGGTCATTTTCGCGATCGCCGCGATTTTATGGCTCGGCTATCTGGCCACGCTCTTTACCCGATTTGCCCTTTCGCGCAGCCGCGAATATATGGCGGATGCAGGCGCGGTAAAAATGACCAAGAACCCCGAAGCCATGATGAGCGCGCTGATGCGAATCGCCGGACGCGACAAAATCCCGGAGACAACGGATGATATCGCGATGATGTGCATCGAAAATCACAAGCCTTTTCTGGGGCTGTTCGCCACACATCCTCCGATCAAATCGCGTATCCTTGCGATTTCAGAGACGACCAATACACCCGCCCCTGACATTTTCAGCACGCCGCCCGCACCGACACAGGACCGTTTCCACGTACCGGACGGCCCTAAAAATCCGTGGCTTATCCGTGAAAGAGGCCAACGGAAAAAATCGCGATAGGCTTTGAAATCTGCTATAATAAGCTCTATATATGCTTGTAAGGTTTTTTTGACGATCCAAGGAGGATTTTACAACCATGCAACCCGATCAAAGAACATTAGAGCGCACCCGTACGCGGGAAATCGACGAGGGGCTGCGCAACCATCTCAACAGAATTTACGCCCGCATGAGCGCCGGCGTGATGGTCACGGCTGTAACGGCTTGGCTGGTCGCAAGCTCGGATATGCTGCTGAAGCTCTTTCTGGGCGGCCCGCAGGCTTATATCGTGATGCTCGCACCGCTGGCAATTGTCTGGTTCGGCTTCCGCCCGGACCGGATGAGTTCCGGCAAGCTTATGATAGCCTTCTTCGCGCTGAGCATCGTCTACGGTATCAGCTTTTCCAGCATCGCCGTCTATGCGGCGATGGACGCAGCCTTCGGCGTAACGGTCGCAAAAGCGTTTCTGGTCGCGACCTCCATGTTCGCAGGGCTGAGCGTTTTCGGTTACACGACGAAAAAAGACCTGAGCGGTATGCAAACCTTTTTGGGGATGAGCATTCTGGGCCTTGTTGCCCTGTCCTTCCTCAATCTGGCTCTGGGGAACTCGGCACTGGGCAACCTGATTGCCGGGGCCGGGATCGTCCTGTTCTCAGGCGTGACCGTCTGGCAGACGCAGGCCATGAAGATGATGTACAACCCGAACCTCAACGCGGAAGTGGCCAGCCGTCTGGGCTGGGCTGCGGCGCTGAACCTGTATATCAGCTTTATCGCGCTGTTCCAGTATATCCTGCACTTCATGAACCAGCGCTAACATACTGAATCATAAGCATTTCAGAACCGCCCAGATCATCCGTCCGGGCGGTTTTTTTTATGGTGTTTTATATAGTCACTTTTTCTTTACATATCACATTAATGCTGCTATCCTTTCTCCTGGTTTTTTTGAAACGGGAGGAACCGGCCTATGACAGCCCACGGAAATAAACGCGCCAGACTGCGCCAATATGTCAGATCAAGTGAATCCCTATTCAATATAGCGGCCCAAAACAAACATCTGCCCGCTATGCGGCAAGCTCTTGATGCTAGTCAAAAACCATTTGCAAATTGGGAGGGCGGTCTGGGAAGCGTCAGTTCGTACCTTACGCCGCTTTTAACAACTCGCAAGCAAGGCCGGTATCAAAAACCTGAACATAGAAAAGTTAGAAATTCTACTGGAGGTGCTCTTTGGATGACTTTCGTCAATTTAGCAAATCTTAAAACAACAGACGAAAACGAACAACAAGCCATCAACTTAATTTTAGGTCCTGTTGCTGATGCGCTTGCGCTCAAAATTTCAGAAGGAAAGATACAAAGCGCTGCCGCCGACAACGAATCTCACATTTCCGGTCTCGCAAGCCAGGATATAGCATTTTTGACAAACACTGCCGAGGTTATTTCAAGAGGTGCAGGCGCCACATGGATTGCCGAAGAAAACTTGCCACCCATAAAAAGACTTCGGAAAGCAGCGGTTAACTGTTGGATAGACATGCATGAACTTGAAAATAATATGTAATTTTTTACGTTTTACCCTGCCAATCTTTTTTATGGTGCATCATCAAGCACTTTGTAATGATCCACGACAAAACCAAACCAAGACTCTTTGCCGTAAGCCTGTATCGTGAAGCTATCGTACCGGTTGAAATCCTTACGGGAAGCATTTATCACTCCAGAGACTATCGCGTTATCATCCCGACGCAAATGAAGCCCCCTTTTTGTTTGTTCTACACGCATCGGCAGTATAGTTTCAGCACCACCTTGCCCCCACAAAAGAACGGCGATATGTCCTGCGCCCAAAGATAAGGCGGGGTATAAAAAGATAAAACACAGAACAGGCAGGAACGCTAAAACTACAAATCTGCGTTTGAGGTGCCGCACCCGCGCGTTCAATTTGACCTTACCCTTCGCATAGGCGGCATAATAGAACATAGAGGCAAAAGCGCTGAGACCAAGCGCCGTTTTCAACGATACAGCCATCCATTCCGGTGAAGGGAAAAAACCGGATGAAAACAGGCCATAAGCCGTTAGCCCCATGACAACAGAGCATGGAACGATAAGAATCTGTGTCAAAGGTGCAGACTTTTCTGTTCCCCAAAACATCGTGCGCCATGTCTTTTGCATCGGGACGCTCCATCGTTCCGGTCGCCCTTGCTGCTCTGCCTCTTTTTTAGAGGATAGCGCTTTATAAAACACCTCACAAAAGGTCTTACCGGATATGTTCGTAACAAAAGAAGGAAATTCATACCCGATCGTTAACCCTCCGTTATCAAGCTCATGCCGGTAGACGGTGGCAGGCAGTTTTCCCTTTTTCTTCGGAAGAGTACGGCCTGTAACAGGCAAAGTAAAAGACATAGCATTCTCACCAAGGCTGGCAGCCATGAGTTCATCCCATTCCCAAAAACCTAACCCGTCAAGCGCTATGCCGTTATCATAAATTTTGATGCCGCCCTGATGCCGTAGAAAAGGCCATGTTTTGTGCGTGCCCAGAATAACTATTCCCCCCAGAACGAAAAGACCGGCTGTAAAAAAGTTTTTGAATTCAGGAGCAAATGCGCATGCGATCAGCCACGCTATATAGGAGACAATAAAAGCCAAGCCATTATAAATCAGGATTTTTTTCTTATCCGCATAGATTTCAACTCTGGGTGCGTTCAAAGGATTAGAAACCATAAATTTCTCTTCTTAAAAATAAAGTTTTTTAAGGTCAGGCTCCTCTAAGTCCCCAATGCGCTTTCTACTGCCTGTACAGCATCATTGGCCGCGCCTGCATTAGGGCCGCCGGCCTGCGCCATATCGGGCCGCCCGCCGCCGCCGGAACCGCCCAGCGCCGCCGCACCGGTCTTCACCAGATCCACTGCGTTCAGGCTCCCAGTCAGATCGTCCGTGACCCCCACGACGATCGAGGCCTTGTCCTCATTCACGGCCACCAGCACGATCACGCCGGAGCCAATCTTGCGCTTCAGATCGTCCGCCATCGGCTTCAAATCCTTAGGCGGGAAGCCGTCCAGCACCTTACCGACGAATTTCATTCCGGCCACATCACGCACCTCATCCGCGCCGGAGGCCTCCTCGGCGGCCTGCTTACGGCGCAGATCGGACAAAGCCTTGTCCAGCCGCTTATTGTCCTTCTCCAGCGCAGCAATGCGTACGCTTATATCCGCACTCTCCGGCAAAGGCGCTTCGTCTGCGCCCAAAGCCGCAAGCGCCTCACGCAGCGCGGCATTATCAGCAGCCAGCTTGTCGTGGCGCTCCTGTAACTGCCCGGCCTTGCGGGCCTCGTAAGCATCCGCCCGCGCACCCGTCACAGCCTCGATCCGCCTGATCCCGGCAGACAAAGCGCTTTCGGAGGCAATCTTGAAGCGCTCAATTTCCCCTGTATGCCGGACATGGGTGCCGCCGCACAGCTCGACTGAAAAGGGCTTGTTTGCGCCTTCGTCTTGCGTCCCCATGGCCACCACGCGGACCTCATCATCGTACTTTTCACCGAACAGCGCCATGGCCCCGCTCACTCGCGCCTCCTCCAGAGGCATAAGCCGCGTTTCAACAGGCGTATCGGCCTGAATTTCGGCGTTCACAATGGCCTCGACACGCTCGATTTCCTCAGGCGTCACGCCCTTCGGATGCGAGATATCAAAGCGCGTGCGCTCCGCATCCTGTAGCGAACCTTTCTGAGAGACATGTTCGCCCAGCACCCGGCGCAGCGCCTCATGCATGAGGTGCGTTACGGAATGATTTGCGCGAATAGCGGAGCGCCGATCATGATTGACCTCCATCCGTACAGAATCGCCAACCTCGATAGCGCCCGTCTCGACCGTCACCTCATGCGCGAAAAGTCCCCCGGCCTGTTTTTTCACATCGGAAACACGCAAGGTCGCCCCGCCCTCCGCAATGATCACACCGGTATCCCCGACCTGTCCGCCGGATTCGGCATAGAACGGGGTCTGATTTGTGATAATAATGCCGCTTTCACCTTCCTTGAGGATATCAACGCGTTTCCATTCAAAACTGTCATCCCCGCGACTCTGCGGAGCAGAGCTTGAACAGCGGGGATCCATAATGCCAGCAGCTTTGCTGCTGTCTTTTTCCGGATCCCGTTCGTGCAATCCGGCTTTGCCGGAGCCAACGGGATGACGATATTCTTTTTTCACAATCGCCAACACTTGTCCTTGCGCCTCCTCAGTCTTATACCCCAGAAATTCGCTCGGGCCGACCTCATCCAGTAATTCGAACCAGAGCTTTTCCGTACCCACATCGCCGGAGCCGGACCATGCCGCACGCGCCTTGGCTTTTTGCTCTTCCATACAGGATTCGAAACCGCCCGTATCAACCTTTATACCCTTGGTACGCAAGGCATCCTGCGTCAAATCCAATGGGAAACCATACGTATCGTATAGTTTAAAGGCCACGTCGCCGGGCAGAGTATTATCCCGGACCTTTTCAGATTCCTCATCCAGAATTTTAAGACCGCGCTCCAGCGTCACCTTAAAACGCTCTTCTTCGGATTTCAGAGTCTCTGAAATAAGTGCACCAGCCCGTTTAAGCTCCGGATACGCTTCACCCATCATGGAGGTGAGTGTTGGCAGCAACCTGTACATGAGCGGCTCACTGGCCCCCAGCAGATGCGCATGGCGCATGCCCCGGCGCATAATCCGGCGCAACACGTAACCGCGCCCTTCATTCGAAGGCATCACCCCGTCCGCAATCAGGAAGGCGCTGCACCGCAAATGGTCGGCAATCACACGGTGAGACGGCGCTTGTGCTCCGTCCGGGTCCACACCCGTCAAGTCCGCGCTGTGCTCGATGATGGAGCGCAGCAGGTCAATATCGTAATTGGAGAATTTACCCTGCATCAGGGCGGCCATGCGCTCCAGCCCCATGCCGGTGTCGATGGAGGGCCTTGGCAGATCCCGGCGCGTATCCGCATCCACCTGCTCATATTGCATGAACACAAGGTTCCAGAATTCGAGGAACCTGTCGCCGTCCTCATCTGGAGAACCGGGAGGCCCGCCCGCAAGCGTTTCGCCCTGATCGTAAAAAATCTCGCTACACGGCCCGCACGGCCCCGTATCGCCCATGCGCCAGAAATTATCGTCCGTTGCAATGCGGATAATCTTATCATCCGGGAAGCCTGCGATTTTCTTCCAAAGCTCCGCCGCTTCCTCATCAGTGGAATGGACAGTCACGAGCAGCTTGTCCTTGGGCATACCAAAATTTTTGCTCACCAATTCCCACGCGTAGGAAATGGCCTCTTCCTTGAAATAATCACCAAAGGAGAAATTGCCGAGCATCTCGAAAAACGTATGGTGCCGGGCCGTATAGCCGACATTGTCCAGATCGTTATGCTTGCCGCCCGCGCGCACGGATTTCTGCGCACTCGTCGCACGGGTGTAGGGCCGCTTTTCCGCGCCGGTAAAGACGTTCTTAAACTGGACCATGCCCGAATTGACAAACATCAATGTCGGGTCGTTCTGCGGCACCAGCGGGCTGGAAGGCACCTCTTCATGGCCGTTCGCCTTGAAATAGCCTAAAAACGTGCTGCGAATGTCATTGACTGTCTTCATGAACTCACCTTACATTCTTCTTTCGTCGTCATCCCCGCGTCCTCCGAAGCGCACGCGAAGGAGGATTAAACGGCGGGGATCCGGAAAAAGCGGCAGCTAAAGCTGCCGACATATGGATCCCGTTCGTGCAGGCATCCTTATGGATGCGCCAACGGGATGACGTTTTATACAGAGGTCTTTATGAACGAATTTACCGCTCTTGCCAATAGGCTCGCCGATGAAGCCGGAGAGATTATCCGCACCTACTTTCGTGCTGGGTTTGACGTCGAAAGCAAGGCCGACCATAGCCCCGTGACCATTGCCGACAGAGCCGTGGAGGAGCGTCTGCGGGCAATCATCGAACGCGAGCGCCCCGAAGACGGCATTTATGGCGAAGAATTCGGGATCAAAGACAGCCAAAGCGGTCTGACATGGGTGCTCGACCCAATTGACGGGACGAAATCTTTTGTGATCGGAAGGCCCACATTCGGTACGCTGATCGCGCTGTGTGAGGAAGACGTTCCGGTGCTCGGTGTCATCGACCAAGCAGTGTTGGGTGAGCGCTGGATCGGCGTGAAAGGCGAGCAGACCACCTTTAACGACCAACCCGTCAAAACACGCTCCTGCCAATCCTTAGGGCAAGCCTGCGCCGCCAGCACTACCCCGGCCATGTTCGAAGGGTTGAAGGCGGCGGGCGGCGCGCCCGTTTACGAACAGTTTGAAACGGCCTTCAAAATGATGGCGTGGGGCGGGGATTGCTACATGTACGGCCTGCTCGCCTCCGGCTTCATGGATATCGCGGTGGAGGCAAACCTGTCCCCTTACGATTTCGCGGCTCTTGTCCCGGTGGTCGAAGGCGCAGGCGGACATATGCGCGATTGGGAGGGGCAGCCACTCACCCTCGCCTCGGATGGTAAGACCGCGGCGGTGGGTGATGGAACGCTTTTGGACGAGATACTCGGGATACTCTCATGACCAACGAGATTTTCGACATATACGGGAATGACCCGATCGCGCTGTGCAAGACTTGGCTGGCGGAGGCGGAAGAGAGTGAACTCAACGACCCGGAGGCCGTCTGTCTGGCCACCGCCGACAAAGAAGGGCACCCGTCTGCGCGGATGGTTTTGCTCAAAGAGATCAGTGCGCGCGGCTTTAAATTCCATACGAATGCGGACAGCCACAAGGGGCAGGATATCAGGGGAAATCCTTACGCTGCGCTGTGCCTGTACTGGAAATCAACCCGCAAGCAAATCCGGATTGAGGGCCGAGTCGAGCAGGCCGGAGAGGATGAAGCGGACGAGTATTTCGCCACCCGCTCTATCGAGCGAAAAATCGGCGCATGGGCCTCGAAGCAATCTACGCCGTTCGCCCACCGGGCGGAAATGGAAGAGGCCGTGAAGAAATACGAAGCGGAATTTGCAGGCGCGGATCATATCCCCCGCCCGCCCTACTGGAAGGGCTACCGTGTGATTCCGGTGCACATCGAATTCTGGATCGCGCATGAAGCCCGTCTCCACACACGCTTTGCCTATACCCGCCCCGCCTCCACCGCTCCGTGGAATGCCACATGGTTGTGTCCCTGAGCCTATTGCCTTCCCGGGCTTAAGCCGCTACATAAATTCTCATGAGCACACAAACGAAAAAACAAGAGAGCGCCTCCGGGCAGAGCATGGATTTCAGCGCGGACGTTTCGCGGCTGCTGGATATTGTTGCGCACGCGCTATACACCAATCATGACGTTTTCCTGCGGGAGCTGATCTCCAACGCCGCGGATGCGTGCGACAAGCTGCGCTATCAGGCCATTCAGACGCCAGCGCTGACGAAGGACAATCCGAGTTTCCGCATCCATATCTATAAAGACACAGATACCCGCACGCTGAGCGTTATCGATAACGGGATCGGGATGGACCGGGAAGAGCTGATCGACAATCTGGGCACGATCGCCAAATCCGGTACAGCGGCCCTGATGGAACAGGTCAAACAAGCCAAGGATGCCGGGAAAGACCCGCTCAAGCTGATCGGGCAGTTCGGTGTTGGCTTTTATGCCGGCTATATGGTCGCAAGCAAAATCACGGTCGTCAGCCGCAAGGCTGGTGAAAAAGACATCTGGGCCTGGGTTTCCGACGGGCGCACAGGGTTCGATATTCGCCCAGCAAGCGAAGAGGAGACCGCAAGGCTGGACGGCGGGCGCGGCACGGCGGTCATCCTCGATATTAAGGATGAGGCTGCAGAATTCCTGCTGGATGAAAAAATCAAGCAAACGGTTGAGCTGTATTCCGATCATATCGACGTTAAAATTTTCCTGAACAGGCCTGAGGAAACAGGTGAGGGTGAAGGCCAGCCAATCAATAAGGCCTCGGCGTTGTGGATGCGCCCCAAGAGTGAAATCTCGAAAGAGCAATATGACGAATTTTACCGCCATATCACGCACGGCTTTGATGAACCGCTCCTGACCTCCCACTGGCGAGCGGAAGGCAAGATTGAATTTACGGCCCTGCTCTATATCCCGACCTTGCGTCCCTGGGATCTGTACGACCCATCCCGTAAAGGCGCCGTAAGGCTCTATGTCCGCCGGGTTTTCATCTCGGACGCAGTGGAAGGGCTGACCTATCCATGGCTGCGCTTCGTGCGCGGGATCGTGGATTCAGAGGATTTGCCGCTCAATATCAGCCGGGAAAGCCTCCAGCATAATCCGATCATCACGAAAATCCGCTCTTCGCTTGCACGGCGCGTTCTGGGTGATCTGGATAAGCTTTCCCGCAACGATCCGCCCGCCTTTACCACCTTTTGGGGCCAGTTCGGCGCGGCGCTCAAGGAAGGGTTGTATGACGCGGTAGAGCACCGGGACGACATCTTTAAGGTTTGCCGTTTCTACTCCACCCATGATGACGGTGAGAAATTCACCTCACTGGCGCAATATGTCGAACGGATGAAAGACGACCAGAAGGAAATTTATTATATCAGCGGTGAAAATCTGGATATTCTCAAGACCTCTCCGCAGCTCGAAGGTTTCCGCGCGCGCGGGCTGGAGGTTTTATATCTCACCGATACGGTCGATGATTTCTGGCTGCAACAGGTGCCGGAGTTTGAGGGTAAACCCTTCAGATCCGTTACCAAGGGCGATATCGATCTGGGTGGAGACGATCAAAAATCATCCAAAGACGGTGAGCAGGAGCAGACACAACAGACCGGGGAAAGCTGCGCAGCACTGCTGGACGCTCTGAAATCCATACTGGCCGAAGATGTCGCTGATGTCCGCATATCCAAACGCCTGACAAGCTCCGCCGTGTGTCTTGTTGCACCGGCAACCGGGATTGACATGCATATGGAGCGCGTTCTTAAAATTCACCAGAAATATGAAGGCAATACCAAACCCGTTCTGGAGATTAACGCCGGCCATGCGCTCATTCAAAAACTGGCCGAGCTGGCAGGAAAAAACGCACCGGAAAAAGGCGAATCCCCGGATAACGAAACACTGAATGACGCGGCGCATTTACTGCTCGATCAAGCCCGGATCATTCAGGGACAACCCGTTTCCGATCCATCCGCCTTCGCTCGCCGCATGGCAGCCTTTATGGGTAAAGGGCTTTAGAGGGCTGAAACAACCTTACGGCTTACAATCATTGGCCGTATGATCGTAATAGCAGCCCGGCGTGGGGCAGACCTTGTCCTCATGCGCTGCTTGCGGGCCGCTCGTACCGTCTTCGTCGATAATGACGCCTGTCGGAATAGGCGCATGCGTACAATTACCGGGATCGGTCATGATCATCGTGTTATAGGTCACAAGCGCGTCCATACTGCCATTTGCATAAGGCGTGGCCGGATCAGGAAATGCGGCCCTCCCTATATTTTGCCACTTTGTCGCCCGGTTCGGTTCGTTGCAAGCTGCAGGCTGCTGCCTTGGATCCGAAGCTTCCAACTCGGCGAAGGTTACAAAATAGTTCGTCTGAAAGTTACTGCATTTCATCGCCCTCCAGACATAATTCATGTCATCGCAAAAACCGGTACTATCGGGAATGACGCCTCCGCCAAGCGTATGGCCGAAATTATTGGATATGTAGGCATTCATCACATCCAGAACAAGAAGGCCAAGCATATCATCAAGCGTCTGGTTACTCATCCCGCCCGGTGGATTCGGCCCCGTGGGAGACGTAATGGTCGGCTGGAAAGAATCCTGCGGTGAAAAAGACAAGGCCGGGTTGTTAAAAAGGGCCGTCGAGGTCACGTTATCGCTGAACATCGTATCGGCGACACGCCCCAGCCATCTCATCTCTTCATCAAAGCATGAATATTCAAGTACGCTGTCCGCCTTCAGCAGGAAGAATTGCGCGGCCTCCATTTCACGCTTGCCCTCAAGCCAGCTTCGAGCGCTTAAAACGGTATAAAACTGTGGATCGCAAGAGGCTGGAATATTTGTGGCCGCCGCTATCCCCGAAAGGCCGGGGCAGAGCATAATCAAAGCCAGAAAAACCGAAAGAAATGGAACGCGCACCGCCCTTAAAACCCCTGCCCTTGCGAAAAAGCCTGAAAACCGTATATCTCCCGTATTTTAACACATTCACGGCAGAGCTGTATAATTTTAATACAGCTACGCGCACCGTCACTTAAAAGGTTTGAGAGGATAAAAGGCCGCCAATAGCAAAATCCCTAAAGCATGCCCTGATAGTGACGTTTGGCCATTTCATCAATTTCATCGTCGGAAAAATCAAAAATACGGCCAAGCTCTTCGATCATGGCGTGGCGAATTAACCCGCCAAGATCCTCACAGGTTTCGCACCATAAATCCAAAATGGCCCGCCGGTAGAGGAACAATACATCATCACCGTCTGCGACCTTCTTCTCAACACCGGGCGAAATTTCTTTGCCGCTCTTGAACAGAGCCAGCAATTCGTACGAATCCTCAAGCTCCAGTTCGGCCTCCGTAGAAGCGTCGGGAAAATCCTCAATTTCGATGGTAATATCCTCACAAAAGCGCAAGATTTCATCCGGGAGCGTTTCAAGCATGTCCCCGGCCATCACTTCCATATCTTCCGCGCTTGGCGGAAGCGTATAATTCATAATGATCTTTTTCCCGTCCATAACCCCTGAATCCTCCAGCCTCTTTGCCAAATTCAAAATTTTGCCAAATGAAAAGCCTGAAACAATTTGTGATTCGTCAAAAGTTTACGCCGAATTCAAGCGCAGGACAATGGGTCACAACCCGGCATGCCACAGTTTTCAGATCACGCAGCCTAAAGGTGGGCCTGCGTGGTAATCTGGCGGGGGTCCGTAACAATTTCAAGCAAACCTCCATGAGGGGCGGCCAGCGCTACTTTGAACACGTCTTCGAAGCTTTCTTCATGCTCTATACGCGCCGCGAACAGACCATAGCTTTCGGCCAGCTTCACAAAATTCGGATTGGTCAGAGAGGTGGCACTTTGCCGCCCCGGAAAATCACGCTCCTGATGCATACGGATCGTACCGTACATGCCGTTATTGCAGAGGATAATGATAGGCTTTGCACCATGATGGACCGCTGTGGCCAGTTCCTGCCCCGTCATCATAAAGCCCCCATCCCCACAAATCCCGACGACCGTGCATGAGGGCCGCGCCAGAGAAGCCGCCACCGCTGCGGGCACCGCATAGCCCATCGCACCGCTGATCGGCGCCAGCAAGCGTCCGGGCCGCCCGTAATAGAGGTAGCGCTGGCACCAACCGCTGAAATTTCCGGCATCCGTGGTCACGATCGCATCGTCCGGCAGCAGGCTGCGGAGTTGATCGAAAATCTGTGTCATATCCGCCCCGCGCCAACGCGGCATGCCCGCAGGCAGCGGTTCAATCCGGGTCCAGTCCAGATAAGCCTGCCGCAACTCGTCCCGCCAGCCCGCCCAGCGCCGCCCATCGACCGGAGCTTCCCCGGCCAGCGCAGCGCACAGATCGCCTGCACGCGCCTCAACGCCCAGCGCAGGGCTATATGATTTCCCGAATTCGCGCCCATCCGGATAGATATGGATCAGCGCCTGCTCCGGCGTAAAGAGGCTGTAGCCCTGCGTCGTGATTTCACTTAAACGCGCACCCAAAGCAAGGATTAGATCAGCTTCTCTCACATGCTGGATCAGCGCCGGATTTGGACCTGTTCCCAGCTCTCCAACATAATTGCCGCTCTTATGGTCGAACAGATCCTGCCGCCGGAAAGACGCCGTAACCGGCAGATGCGAGGCCCCTGCGAACCGTGCCAGTTCAGCGCAGTCCTCTTCGCTCCAACCGCCGCCTCCGGCGATCACAAGCGGCCTGTCCGCCGAGGCAAGCCTTTCCCTTACCTGCGCTATGGCCTCAGCAGACGGCGCAGCGCGGCGATGTTGGATTTTTCCGGCAATAGCACTCTCAGCAATTTCTTCCGAGAGGATATCTTCCGGCAGCCCCAAAACCACGGGACCGGGCCGCCCGGATGAGGCCATATGAAAGGCGCGGGCAGTATATGTGCCAATCCGGTCCGCCCGGTCTATCACAGCCGCCCATTTCGACAAGGAGCCGAACATTTCCGGCAGATCAAATTCCTGAAAGGCTTCCTTATCGCGGTCCTGCGTGGCGACAAGCCCGACAAAGAGCACAAGGGGTGTCGAAGACTGCATCCCGGTATGTACGCCGATAGAAGCATTACAAGCGCCGGGACCGCGTGTGACAAAGGCGACGCCGGGCCTGCCCTCAAGAGCGGCATATGATTCGGCCATGAACGTCACGCCCGATTCCTGACGGCACGTCGTCACGGCAATGTCCGGCGCGTCCAGCAAGGCATCCAGCACAGGCAAATAGCTTTCTCCGGCGACGCAAAATATGCGCTCAACCGCATGCGCTTGTAACGTCTTCACCAGAATTTGCGCGCCTGTCAGCATAGATTTGCTCCTTTAAACGACAGAGTTATCCATCCTACCAGATAAAATATCCTCGCGCGGCTTTATAAAATCTTAATTTTATGCGACAATAATAAAAGAAGAGCAGGAGGCTTTTTTTCATGGATGTACCCGCAACTATCGCAGCAGAACTTGGCATTCTCCGCCAGAATGTCGCGCTATCCGTGATTAAGCAATCGGCGGAACAAAGCCAGAAGCTCGTGGAAATTCTTGATCAATCCGCCCGTACAGCGCCTGTTTCCGGAACGCACGGCACGCATGTAAACTTTACGGCCTAATCATATTCAACCCTTTAAATCCTTCACCATCATCAAACACATCTGGTCATCAAGAGGGCGGAATTCGCCCGGTGCGATCTGCTTGCGGTCATAGGTAATGCCGTTCCCGTCGGGCACATAACCTCTTTTGATATAAAGGATCTGCGCGGGCCCAAAGGAAAAATCCAGCCCCACACCAATCCCCATCTGCCGTAACCCTTTCGCCCGCGCCCGGTCCTCACAATAACGGATCATAGAAGAAGCGATTCCGCGCCGACGCAGTGCGTGCACGACGTTGATATCTTGTATCTCCGGCCAGCCCTGCGCCCGGAAAAACCCGTATTTCGGATTCCAGTTGAGCAGGCAATAACCCGCATCAGCCCCGTCCGCAGCCGCCAGCAAAACCTCTCGCTCTCCTTGTGTCTGAAGCTCGAAATAACGCTCAAACAGACCAGGCTCCTTTGGCAACCTCATGGCTTCGGCCAGCGCCTGAAGCCTTGGGAGATCTGACAGTTTCGCCTGTTCAATTCTGATTTGCATTTCTTATCCTTTCGGGCTTAAACTGCGCGCATGATGCGTGTATTTCAATCTTTTTGTCTAACCGTTTTACTCCTGTCCGGCCCGCTTTCCCTCGCCGCTCAAGCCGAGCAAACGCAGCGGAAGGAATTCAGCCCCGGAATCCATTATACAGCCATCGGGAATAAAAACGCATCCCAAGAGGAAAACACGCCCGCCGCCTCTCAGGGCACACACGAATCGGCTGCGGAAGAAACAGACCCTGAGAACGCGGCAGAGGCACCCTCCGAACATGACCGGATATGGAACCGCTACAAGGCTTTGGCCGCGGGACAAAATCCCGATGAGGCCAAACCAGACGAACAACCGGAACAGAAACAAAGCGCCCTGCCCAAAACACCTGTAAAGCCGCAGAAAGCCACAGCACCCACTGCACAGAACATGAGCGCGCGAACCCGTGCTCAGCCGCGCTCTCAGCAACGGATGGACCCAAAAGCCGGCAGAGATGAAACCCTCCCTCAACCCGCAGGATTGGCCAGCATTATCGAAGAATACCGCCGCACGAAGGATCAACGCCGCGAAATGAAACATCTGCGGATATCCGAGCCAGAAATTCCGGTTGCTCCCGAATCCGAAACCCCACCCTCCCCAGAACCACCAAAACCGAAAGTACCGCACACGGCCGGTGTCTCTGGACAGAGCAGATAAAAACTGATTTAAATCAAAATCATGGGCAGACACAGCGCACAGCAAAACAAAGAACCGCAAACTGAGACACCTCTGGAGCGTCTTTCGTCCGCACTTGAAAGCGATATGGAAGCGGTCAACGCGCTGATCCTCAGGCATATGGACTCTCCGGTTGAGATGATCCCGAAAGTCGCGGCCTATCTGATCGCAGCCGGCGGCAAACGTATTCGCCCGCTCCTCACGCTTGCGGGGACGACGATTTACGGCGGCGATATCACCCGCGCGCAAGCTTTGGCGGCATGTGTCGAGTTTATCCATACCGCAACGCTCCTCCATGACGACGTAGTCGATGAAAGCACAGAGCGCAGAGGCCGTAAGACAGCTAATCTTGTCTTCGGTAACCAGGCCAGCGTACTAGTCGGTGATTTTCTCTTTTCACGCGCCTTTCAGCTTATGACGGCGGATGGTTCTCTGGATATTCTGCGTATCCTTTCCGGCGCATCAGCCGTGATCGCGCAAGGCGAGGTCATGCAACTGGCTGCAACTGGCAATCCGGACATATCGCTCGATAATTACCTTGAAATCATTAAGGCAAAAACCGCAGCCCTTTTTGCTGCCGCCTGCGAAATCGCGCCCGTCATCGCAGGTGCCTCCTCCGAACAAGCCGAAGCCATGGCTGAATACGGCCTTAATCTCGGTATTGCTTTCCAGATTGCCGATGATGCGCTGGATTATGCGGCAGACCGGGAAAAGCTGGGCAAAAAGACCGGTGACGATTTCCGCGAAGGCAAAATCACAGCCCCCGTTATTTTTGCTCTGCAAAACGCTGATGACGAAGAACGGACCTTCTGGTACAGAGTTCTCAAAGATCATATCCAGACAGAAGAAGATCTGGAAACCGCCCGCACACTTTTTGCCCGGCATAACGCTCTCGAACAATCCCTGGATCTTGCCCGCGCCTACGGTGAAAAAGCCCGCCTTGCGCTGGCTGAGGCCCCGGACCACCCTCTTCGCCCACTGCTTGACGAGTTAGTCACTTTTACGGTCGAGCGCCGCCATTAGCCGTGCAGGAAGGATACCGGTATCACCATGACCCAAAGCTGCTGCCCGACCGACGACTCGCCGAACGGCAAACGCAAGATTGACCCTGTCTTTTACGGCAGCCTTGCCGTGATCGTCCCGACCCTCATTCTCTATTTTTCAGGCGTGTCCATTCCTTATGCAACCCATTTTTCACACAGCGTCGCAGAGCTTCTCTCCCGCATGTGGTGGGGAATCGCACTTGGGATTATCTTTGTCGGGCTGATGGGCCAAATTCGCCGGGAATATTTCACAGCTCTTCTAGGTCGAGGCGATACGGCGGGCGGCATTATCCGGGCGGCCATTGCCGGGCTGTTCCTTGATCTGTGCTCGCACGGCATCCTGATGGTCGGGGCCAAGCTTTACGAGCGGGGGGCCTCTCTGGCGCAAGTCATGACCTTCTTAATCGCCAGCCCGTGGAATTCGCTGTCCCTGACGATTATCCTGATCGCGCTGATCGGCCTGCCATGGACGCTGATCTATATTGCCGGTTCGGCCTTGATCGCCGTCATCTCCGGGCTGATCTTCCAGCGGCTTGTTAAAAACGGAACCTTGCCGGACAACCCGAACACTCTGCCCCCTTCTGAAGAAAATTTCCCGGTTCTGGAGAATATGAAGGCCGACCTCAAAGCCTTCCGCCCCTCAGCCCGGTTCTTCAAAGAGGCTGGACTGAGTGCACTCAAAGAATCACGCATGATTATCAAATGGCTGCTCTTCGGTGTCATCATCGCCGCCTCGATCCGGACCTTCGTCCCAACGGAGATCTTCGCAGACTGGTTCGGCCCCAGCCTGATCGGCCTACTCCTGACCCTTGTGGCGACCACCATCATCGAGGTCTGCTCCGAAGGCTCAGCCCCCATCGCCTCGGAGCTTGTCACCCGCGCAAGCGCGCCGGGGAACGGCTTTGCCTTCCTGATGGCCGGCGTTTCAACAGATTACACAGAGATGCTGGTTTTACGGGAATTCACAAAGAGCTGGAAAATCTCGCTCTTCCTGCCGCTCGTGACGGTCCCGCAGGTCGTTGTGCTGGGCTATATCATGAATATGTTTTAAGAAATTTACACCGCCCCCATTATTTGACATAATAAATTATGAGCAACACTTATTCATTTGGACAAACGGAAAGTATACAAATGACTATCTCGTATCTTCCCGGGCTACTAACCGCTGCATCTTATTGCCTGAGCATAATACTCTGGGTTGCGGCCCTTTTAATAGCCATACTAGGCAGGCAAAGCACTAGAGATAATGGAACAATAAAGAACATCATAGTCATAGCCTCAGCTTTCGGGCTTTCTTTCGTCATTGTCCCTGCTTTCATTTTTATCGTAGTCCCCTTTACGGACTACATTTTTTCTCTACTCGGCATAGACAATCTCCTTAGCATGATCCCGAAAAGCATAGAAACCGGAGCAGCCTACACGGCAACCTTGTTCGTTTGCCTTGTCCCGGCGTTTTTGATGATCCATTTCAGGAAAAAGGAAGCCTATAAGCCCAGATATTCTCTGAGAACCGTCATAATAATGCTCACCCTTTCATTTTTAATGTTTCTAGCCCCGGTCGCCTTGGAAGCCTGTTGTGAGTACATAGACCAGCCGATCATTCCAGACAACGTTATCTTCACAACTCACAAACCCAGCCACGCCCCATAAAGCAAAAACGTCAGCCCCAGCGCGGTGAGCGGGTGCGCGGCCAGCGGCGGCAGCCCCCCCTTGACGAAAAAGAGATACATCACAACGAAAATCGGAAGAGAGGCCGCAAAATACAGGCGCAGCCCCAAAAAATCAGCTTCCGGGAACAGGATATAGCTCATCATCAGCGTCACGGTCATGATCCCCGCAACGATCTTGTACCACTCATCCGCAACGTGATTGAACAGGTGAGAGCCTCTCAGGATGATCCACAATATAGCGGGAACAGACACAAACAACGCGACAAACAGCGCCATAACATAGGCTGTTTTGACCTCAAACATATAATGGACGAACCGCCCCTTGCTCGCCGCGATCCCCATCACCGAGGCAATGTAAGTCAGGCTGAGCACCGGAAAATAGCGCTGGGTCAAAATTTCCTTGAAATCAGCGGGCAGGAGCCTGTCAGGCGCGCCGTATTCCAGCTTGATTTCCGGTGTTTTCTTTGGACGCATAACCATACTTTACCATATTATTTTTTGCAGGGATAGGCTGCATACAAGCCCAAAGCGACGCCGGGCGACGCTACGAATTTACTGTGTAAATTCCTGTTTTTAAAGACATAGCTTTGGACTTTTCTTTGAAGCTCGTACAAATCGACCTCTTCGGGGACGCAAAAATCAACGCCGGGCGCGGTTCCAAGAGAACGGATTAAATTATGGTAATCCAAAACACCCGCAATATAAGCCTGACAGACCGCATGACCACCGGCCACAAGCTCTGTACCGTTCTTGTCGCTACCACACACATAAAGGAGATAATCACCGGAAAAACGGGCCGCCGCCGCGGGCAGAGATGAAAAGCAAAAAGCGGCGCAGAACAGGAAAACGGCGTACGCCCTAGCCTTTGTCATCGCCCTTGACCTTGAGCTGCTGCAACACAGCGAAGGGAGAATCCTCAAGCCGCCGCTCCGGGCCGGCCTGCATAATTCTGGGCGTGCGGTTCGTCGATTTATTCCGCTTGCCGCCGCCTTTTTTCTCCGGCGCCTTGTGTTTGGGACTGTCCGCTTGCGAGGGTTTACGCGGCGCTTTACCGGCTCCCGGCTTTTCGAAAGCCTTACCCTTTTTCAGGCGGAACGTTGCGAGCTTCGGCTTGATTTGCGGCTGTACAGACGGTGCAGCCTCCGCCACGGTCTCAGTTTCAGTCTCCGCAGGAGCAGAAACAGAATCATCAGGCGCCGAAGCAGCAGGCTGGGCAGCTACAGCATCCGGCTCTTCGATCTTCGTATGCCCCATCGCGCTCAAAACAGCATACAACCCCTCGATCGGGCAGCCGAGCCATTCCGCCATATCGTGCCGGGCCTCAAACTTTCCGCCGGACGCCGAATCATAGACGGCATTGATCACCCGGTCGAGCATATCGATTCGCACGGCCCGCCCGCCAAAGACGGGATAGCCGATCGCCTGATAAAAGGCCGGATCGACTGCCGCTGAATCAACCTCACAAGACACGATTCCGTCTGCAGGCACGGCAGCCGGAAGCGGTTTGTCATGATAAAGGGACCATAAAAGTGCGCGAAGCCGTACCGCAGCCGGTTTGTTTAATGCCGGGATAAAAACCAGAATCGGCCCCAGCCTGATCTTCCGCGCACGCAGATCGCGCCGGTCGTCCTGATCCAGCCCGGCAATAACGGAGTCCAGCTCCTCGCGGGGCACAATCCCCAAAGAATCGTATATACGCGCCGCGATGTCCTGCGCGGGCGGTTTCAGCCCTTCCCTATTGCCAAGCGCCGCCAGCGGTTCCAGCACACGGGCGATATGATCCTGCAACCAGCGCTCCACGCGGGGACGCGCCTCTTCATGCCCAGAATCCATCTCGGCAGCCGGGTGGAGAATTCCCTCACCTTTACGGATCGTTCCCACCGGCTCGCCCGGCAAAGGATTCGACGCCATGACCTGATAGTAAATCCGGCCATCCTCTTTCAGGGTAAATTGCTTGTCTTCCGCTTCTTGCATGCTTGTTTTAAGCCAGTCTTTTTGTTTAAATGCAAGGGTCTTTTCGAAACAGCGATGAAAGTTTTCCCTATGGTTTTACGCTCTCTCATTCTGCTTGCCCTTTTGCTTGTGCCTGCTACAGCCCGTGCACAAGCCATAGACGACAAGGGTGCAGAAGCCTTGAAAGGCGCTCTAAGCAGCCTTTTGGACGAACAAGTCACACTGGGCGGACAAAGCGGCGTTCAGATTATAAAAGAAGGCCCGCTGAGTGTTGAGCCGTCAGACAGCTACTATGCCGTGACGTTCCCGCATCTGAGCATCCGTTATCCGGACGGCAAACAATTTGAATTCGGTATGCTGTCTATTAATGCCGTCCCCCACGACAAGCCGGGACAGTGGAAGATGTCCATCGCCCTCCCGACCCCGATGCTGCTCTTGAATGATGATGGAAGCGAGCTCATGCGCATGAATATCGGCGCGCAACAAGCCGCCGGGATCTGGCTTGAAGGTACGCATTATTTCACGAAAATGGATTCAACCTACAAGGATATCGCCCTAACCGGCGAAAACGGACTTTTTGAACTCTCTATTCCGCTGACCCGGATTCGTTACAATCTGGAAGACGACCCGGACGGCATGCTATCAGGTCCGATTTCCGCTTCGCTCGAAGGCCTACGCGCGCTCTTCCCGCAAAGTGGCGGCACGGCGACAATCGGCAAGCTCCAGACTGATTTCACCCTAGATCGCTATAACCCGAAAGCCGAGCTAGCCTACCGCCGGAAAATCCAGCCTTTGCTTGAAAATCTCCAGAATGAGGATCTGCCGTCTTCCTCTTCCGAAGATAAGATCGGCAAAGATATGAATGCCCTTCAAGACGCGATGCTGGAGTTTTTCATGAGCTGGGGTAATGGTTTTAGCGGCACTTACAGCCTCGAAGATCTGGCCGTCAATATGCCCGCACAAGGAGACAAACCGGCCCGACAGCTTCGCCTAAAGAACGCCCTGTCAGGGTTTGAAATCGGCGATATGCTCTCTGACAAGGCCTTCTTGAAAGTCCGTGCAGGCCATAACGGCTTTTTCTCAAACGAAACACCAGAGAAATACAAACCGTTCGTCCCGGAAAATTCAAATCTGGATATCACTGCGCGGAATGTTCCACTCAAAGCAATTCTTGAGCTTGCAGCCACCACAATGAGCGCAGTTCAGAGCAATCCCGATATGCGGCAAATGGCCGGACTGTCACTGATGATGAAAGTCCCGGCCCTGCTTTCACAGGCGGGAACGATTATTGAGTTTGAAAATAATTATCTCGAAAATGAAGCCCACAAGGCGGATCTAAACGGCCAGATTAAAGCTGATATGAGCGCGATCAGCAGCATGACCGCGCAGCTCCGCGCCACGTTTGCCGGGCTGGACGCCCTGCTGACGCAAGCACAGATATTGGCTGCCGACCCGGAGGAACCCGCGGCGGCGCAATTTGCTGAGATGGCCAAGACGTTGGCGCAAATCAAAGGCTGGGCCAGCGTGGAACAACAGGCGGCGGGACCGCTCCATGTACTGAATTTTGAGTTGAACACGCAAGGACAGATGCTTTTGAACGGACGGGATATCAAAGCGTCTGCGCCTGCACCTGCTGCTCTTCCTCCTTCAACAGGTACGGCACAATAGCGTTCAAGCGCAGCATACCCTCCCGGCTTAACCGCAGCATACCGTTTTCCCTGAACAGCCAGCCCTGCTCTTCTAAAAGCGCGGCGCGCTCCATATCCAGCGCGTCCTTAAGTGCGCATGCGCCCTCTTCCTCCAGCCGTGCCGCCGCCACACCTTCCCGCAGGCGTAGCCCCATCATCAGCGCCTCTGAAAAACGCTCGTGCGGAGGTATATAAACCGGCTCATGCGCACCCGTTCCGGTTTGCTCAACGCGCTCAAGCCACAAATCAGGCGCATGATGATCGCGGAGCGCATATTTCCTGCCATCCTCCAGCGTCAGGCGCCCGTGTGCGCCCGGCCCGATCCCGATATACTCCCCGTAATGCCAGTAGAGCAGATTATGCCGTGATTCCTGCCCCGGTACGGCATGGTTGGAAACCTCATAGGCCGGCAGCCCGGCCTCTTCCAGAATATCTTGGGTCAGATGATAGAAATCAGCGGCAACATCTTCACCCGGCAGCGAAAATTTCCCCTGCTCACTGTCAAAATAAAACGGCGTGTTTCGTTCAATCGTAAGCTGGTACAGCGAGAGATGTTCCGGTTTATGATCAAGGGCTTGGCTCAGCTCTTTCTCCCAACCCTCAAGCGTCTGACCGGGCCGTGCATAGATCAGATCAAAGCTCACGCGTTTAACGCATTGTTTAGCCACGGCAAAGGCCTCAAGCGCCTGTGCGACAGAATGTTTCCGCCCCAGAAAAGCCAGATCCTGATCGTTTAAAGCCTGCACGCCAAGCGATACGCGATTAATCCCCGCTTGCGCGAAAGCGCTCAGCTTATCCGTTTCAACCGAAGTCGGGTTGGCCTCCAACGTCACCTCCATACCGGAGGCGCACGGCCATAGCGCGCGGATTCTATCCAAAACGAATCGGATCGTTTCCGGCTCCATCAAAGACGGCGTGCCGCCTCCAAAGAAAACCGATACAATTTTACGCTCAGGGAGCACGGCAGCATAATGTTCCAGCGCCCGCCCATACGCCGCCCGCCAGCGGGCCTGATCGACCTGCGGGCGGATATGAACGTTAAAGTCGCAATAGGGGCATTTGGATAAGCAAAAGGGCCAGTGGATATAAATTCCAGCCCGGCCCTTTTCCTGTGTCATCGAGTAGCAATCGCGGCTTTGCGCAAAATGACTAACGGACGTTGAATTCTGCTCTCGACAATGTCGGCGCCTCAATGATCGTCCCGGTCGTCCCGATCGTATTAAGCATGGATTCCATGACAATCGGCAGACCGAACAGCGCACCACCGGCGGCCAAACGGATAGCACCGTCCTTAATCGGTGTTTGCGTCGGGTTTTCGACATGGTCCTTAAGCTTGACAATCCCCAAAACGCCGAGCAACAGCCCCAGCATATAGGATACCCCGCTGATCAATCCCGGGAGCTCCTCAATCGAAGCATTAATATTGCGGGCGATATCACTGAAATTGTTACCGGCTGCGAATGCGCTCCCCGGACCGGTCAGTGTGCCTGCAATAAAAGCGGCCTGAAATGCGAGTGTTTTTCTGTTCAAATAGGTCTTCATTTTATGTGCCTCCTTCCGAAGCAGCAAGTCGTCTAAATCACGGGCGCAAGATAAATGATTTCCGTAAAAATGTCAAGTTTTTTCCACTAAATCCAGAGGAAAAGCGGTGAATATCAGGCCGGCACTTTCTGAATGCAAAAGGCTAAAAACTTCTCAAAAGCCCGTGCCCTGTGTGACATGGCATGTTTTTGCGCCGGCTCCATCTGCGCGAAAGTGATATCATATTCATCCGGTACGAAAATCGGATCATAACCGAATCCTTTTTCCCCACGCGGCGGAAAAGTAAGCGCCCCCTCAATCCGCCCTTCAAACGTCTCGACTCTTCCATCCGGAAAGGCCAGCGCCAGCACGCAGATAAAGGCCGCACTGTGATCCTTCGCCCCTACCTCTTTTAATGCGGCCTCCACCTTACCCATCGCGAGCGAAAAATCCTTTTCCGGTCCGGCCCAGCGCGCCGAGTAAATCCCCGGATCACCACCCAGCGCGCTTACGCTCAAACCGCTATCATCCGCAAGCGCGGGTTTCCCACTCGCCTCCGCAGCAGCTTTAGCCTTAAGCACGGCATTTTCAGCAAAGCTCGCCCCCGTCTCCTCCGGCTCCGGCAAGCCTAGTTCTCCGGCTGTATAAACCCGCCGAACGTAAGGACCAAGCAAAGCGTCGATCTCCCGAGCCTTTCCGGGATTATGGGTTGCGATCACCAAATGTGAAATATCTATAGACATTTTCCGTATCTTTCTTTATCCCGGATAATCAATAAACAAAATCTGTAGCTATGCGTAACAACACCCGAAACCTAACATACGCCTTCTCTCGAAAGCACAAAAAAATAACAGACCGCCCGAATGCCGCCGGACTCGATAGCCCCACATGGGCCATCCGCCGGCAAACCGTTCTGGCAGCGCACACCCCCATATTGCACAAAATCATGGATTTAGTCAGAGCGTTGCCGCTCCAAAATCAAGAGCGTATAGAACAGATTCTGGATCAGGCTGCCCGGCGCTATGGCGGCCCGGAAGAAACCCCCGCAGCCTTTTATGCAGACCGGAAAGCGCGTATAGAGCGCTATGTCGAAGAGCCATGCCGGGCCTTAACCGAACGGCTTTTAGATATGGGACACCGAACTCACGCGAGCAACGCTTACGGTGTAGGCCCTAAAGGCGTCTTCTGGAGCATAGCGGAAAAGAGCGGGCGCGCCCAAGACGGCCCCAAAGCGATGAGCTGTTATTTTACCTCGCTGGCCAATGGCCGAACCTATGTCTGGACTCTGCATAATGCCTTCCCGGTCCCCGAAATTACGCAAACCGTGCAGGTTGAAGACACGCTCCCCTATGGCGTACGAGAGCTGCCCCATCAGCTTTTATTCAATGCCCAGCCGCCC
>JAGRKA010000014.1 GCA_020442475.1 Alphaproteobacteria bacterium
GTATGAAGTTATAATAAGCGAAGCGTGTAAGTACCCCGGGTTTACCCGGGGGTATCTACATAAGGTCAGCCGCTCTGCGGCTGGCATCCATGGATCCCCGCCGTATAAGCGATACTTGCGCATCGCCGCGGGGATGACAGCATAAGAGGGCTGGGTCATGGACAGGAACAACTATAAAGGCTGGCTTTTTTTAACCGGAAGCACTATAAAACCGACCGGTGGCGTGATAAAGAAGCACCATGAGCGAAGCTGAAATCACAAATGTTTACAGGCACGAGCCACCCTCATCTGTGAGGGCGAAACAGCTTGTGATCCTCCTGCACGGGCTTGGATCGAACGGGCGGGACCTGATTTCGCTGGCGCCGCTTTGGGCGCAGGCTTTACCGGAATGCGCGTTCGTCTCTCCTGATGCGCCGTTTCCCTGTGACATGGTGCCGCCGGGCTATCCGGAGTCTTATCAGTGGTTCAGCCTGCAAGACCGCGATCCGGATAAAATGCTGCAAGGCGTGCGTATCGCGGCGCCCATTCTGGAGCGCTTCATCGCGGAACAGATCGAGGCCTATAATGTGCCGCCTGAGAAATGCGTCCTTGCCGGATTCTCACAAGGCACGATGATGAGCCTGTATGAAGGGCCGCGTTATCCGCAGGCGCTCGGCGGTATTCTTGGCTATTCCGGTGCGCTGATTGGTGGGGAGGCGCTCGGCGGTGAAGGCATTTGTAAGGTTCCTGTCCATCTGATCCACGGAGAAGCCGACGATGTCGTCCCGGTGGAGGCCTATCATATGGCCCGTGCAGCGCTTGAAGGGGCAGAGTTTAAAGTCTCCGGCCACACCACCCCCGGCCTTGCCCACGGGATTGATCAGGAGGGTATCGAAAGCGGTGCTGCATTCCTGAAAGCCGTTTTGGGATGAGTGGAGGGTGTGTTGGGGCGTTTAACGTGAAAAATATTCTCAAGATCATATATCGCGCTTTATTTCCACCGCTACTACTCGTTCTTGGTCTTTGCACGCTTAAGCAATCTTATGAAGAATATGGTCGGTGGCAATATACCCTTAACTGTATCAACGATCCCTCAGGTGCCGAGCTTTATGAGGTTAATTTTTGGATCAACGCGCCATTGGCAGTTTTGTTGATCGTTATAGGTGGAATAGTCATGGGCAGGTTGTGGAGGTCTTATTAAACCCCGGATAAGACGGAGTTAAAACCTGCGGGCATAGTAGGAGGGATGTTTTTATGCTGCGCAGCACAAACATGAAGGGCTGCTCTCATATTTTAAATGAAAATATATAAATATCTATTTGTAATACAACAATTTTTCTAAATTTTAAAATTTAAAACAATATGAAAATATCCCGTGCCGCAGCATAAAAAGATTGCGGAATCTCTCTGAAATTGCGCGTTTCGTGGTATAATGAAAGTGTCAGATTGCGAGGTCTGATGAACCTTAGAGAGGGTTTTCTTCGGCTCCGGTTTCTTCCCCGGACGGCAGACCTCCACCGTGGCATCAACGGGTGAACGGAAAGGAGTGTGCCGTTATGACAGTACTAACAGCAGAGTATACAAGGCCGCCGGAGCAGTGTCCGGCACTGATCCTCAACGCGGATTTTAGACCGTTGAGTTATTTTCCTCTTTCTTTGTGGCCTTGGCAGGAAGCTGTTAAGGCCATTTTTCGAGAAAGCGTCACGGTGATCTCGGAATATGACAGGGTGGTGCGCTCTCCGTGCTTTGAGATGAAACTGCCGAGCGTTCTGGCGCTCAAGGAATATGTGCCGACGGCCCGTAGCCCGGCCTTTACGCGGTTTAATGTGTTCTTGCGTGACCGCTGGGCTTGCCAGTATTGCGGGAAAGGGTTCAAGACCCACGAGTTGACGTTCGATCATGTGATCCCGCGCTCGCGGGGCGGGCGGACGACGTGGGAGAATATCGTCGCAGCCTGCCGGTGCTGTAACCGGCGCAAGGGCAATCATATGCCGCATGAGGTGGATATGATCCCGCGCATGGAGCCGAGGCAGCCGACGATTTATGAATTGCAGGAGCGTGGGCGAAGTTTTCCGCCAAACTTCCTGCACAAAAGTTGGGGAGACTTCCTCTATTGGGATACGGAACTGGAGGATGACATATAAAAAAGAGCGTTTAGAAAAAAGAACGCTCAAAGATTTAAAAAATAAAAAGAAGAAAAAAAGAAAAAAAGAAAAGCGGGATTAATCGGTTTTGGCTTTGCCGCGGAGATCGACGATTATAGAGGAAAAGCGTCCGGGAGCATCGCCAGAAGAACGCGTCGGAAAGTCCATGTGGGCTGAGGGCGCTAACAACGGTGCAATGAAAGGAGGACGTTATGTTTACACATATCACAAATCTTGCACACACAAGGTCCATCACGCAGGCTTTCGGGTTCTTCCTGTTTTACACGATCCTGCTGATTGGGCTGACGACTTTCCTTGGCCATGTTAACGGCGTCGTAAGTCTGGTCGATACGGCTTCGATCAGTACACTTGTCGGTGCCGGCTGGACGATGATCCTGTCCAGTATGGTCCTGTCAGGAAAGAAACTGACCAACGACATGATGTCGGTCATTATCGCGGTTGTCGGGATTTATCTCGCCTATACCGTGAATGTGATGCTGGGTATGGTTGTCGTATCATACCTGACGACGCTGGGGAAATAACGGTCCCGGCGAAGAGTCGATAAATAATTAAAGGAGAGCCGGGCCGGCGTAACGCCGCCCGGCTTTTCTATAGCGGTGAGCCAAGCCTTGAGTAGCGTGCCTATGTGTAGTAGAGGTAATGACATAGTACAAAGGATTTTTTTATGTATAAAATACTTTCAAAGCTCACATCATGGTTTCAAGGAGCGGCCTCCGGCTCTCTTGTAGAAGAAAAGCCAACGCATTCAAGAACGGAGGTTGAGGCTGTGGTGGTGGATAAGCCCCGGCTGGCGGAGTTTCCGAAAGAGTTTACCGTGCCGGTCTATATAATGGATTTACAGATTGAAGGCAGGCCTGCCCCAGTAAAATCTTTACTTTTTCAGCCTATGGCAGATGAGAGTGTTATGGGCTTGTTGGAGGCAGGTGATACGATCACTGCAGAGTTTGCAGGGGCTCATTTTTTTCCCGGTACACCGGTGTCTGTTCTGGGAACTTTACGTAGAGGATATGCAGACCCCGAGAAAAAGATAGCTCCCGGAGACGTGAGTGTGGGTTGGCATTCTTTGGATTCCAGAGCAGATACTCCTACAGAAGAGGGCCGGGCCGGGCCGGTGTAACGCCGCCCGGCTTTTTTATCGTAGCCTATCCAAATAAGAATGATAATAAATACTGTCATTGCGAGCGACCAGCGGGAGCGTGGCGATCCAGTACTGGAAGTAGATACCCCCGGGTAAACCCGGGGGGCCCTGCCTGCATCCAATGGATCCCGTTCGTGTGAACGCCCTTCGGGCGCGCCAACGGGATGACGGCGCAAGAGTATGTCCTGTTCTTGTCTGGCACAACTATAAAGGCTGGCTTTTTGTCGCACATTCAATATAATGTCGCGTAAAAGGGACATTTCCCCTCGGTTGTATAATTTTTCTTTTGCACAAGGCGCAAACGACGACGAGGTGAAGACCGCCTTTAGGAGTGCAGCAACGCTATGCAAAAGAAAAAGGATCAACCGCATGAAATATGATCTGTTACACATCCAAGGAAAACCCTACGTCCTGATCCCCCTGCATGATTACCGTTCCATGATCGGCGCGAAGGATGATAACAAGCTCCCCTCCACCGTGCTTGACGCGCTGACTGCCGGACAAGACAGCCCCGTCAAAATCCTCCGTAAGCACAGAGGTCTGACACAAGTTGAACTCGCGAAGAAAGCCGGGATATCCCGCCCCTACCTGACCGAGATCGAAACCGGCAAGAAAGACGGCTCCTTGCGCGCCATGAAATCCCTCGCCGATGTTCTGGGCGTGAATGTCGGGGTTTTGGCTTAGAGCACATATTTATATTGACATAGATCAGACACCCCTGATAGACCACTATTTTTGCACTGCAGCAAATGAGGTCGGCCATGGATGTCCGCAGAACTGCTCCTCAAGATATTATGAAGCTCTATCTGTTTTTCAGAAGACAGGCCGCGCTGGATTTCCCTATCGAAACGGCGGAAGTACGAACAACCCTTGAGCAAGACAGCCTTGTCCTGCACGCCAAGGAGAAAAACAGAGCCGATGTCATCGGCGTGCTCACGGCCCGCCCTTCTGAAACAGATCCGACAAGATGGACCATCGAAAACCTGATCTTAAGCGATGAAAATAATCAAAGCGAAGAAGAGCGCCAGCGAACAAAAAAGGCTCTGATAAGCGCATTCGTGGAACATGCGGGTTTCGGCTCGTGGACCTTACAGGGCGATTTTCCCGCGCCTGATACAAAAACCCCTCTTCCGAAGCCTCAGGATTTTGGTCTTTAGCAGGATCAGGCCGCACCCCTAAACCGCTCCAGCGCTGCCTTTAAATCCGCGATCAGGTCGTCCGGGTCTTCAAGGCCGATCTGAAGGCGGAGGAGCGCGCCGTCTTCTTTCCACGGGCGGGCCGTGCGGTATTTCTTCAAATATTGCGGCTGGAGAAGGCTTTCATACCCGCCCCATGAGCTGCCGATCGGGAAAAGCTCCAGCCCGTCCACGAAGGCCCGCACGGCGGCCTTGGGCGCAGGGTTAAGCAAAACACTGAGCACCCCGTTCGCACCGCTAAAATCCCGCTTCCAGAGCGCATGACCCGGATCATCGGGCAGCACCGGATAGTACACGCGCTGCACGCCCGCCTGCCCCTGAAGCCATTGCGCGATCTTAAGGGCGCTTTCCGCGCTATGCACGATCCGCAGCTTCATCGTCCGCAAACCCCGCAGGGCGAGGGTCATATCTTCCGGCCCGGCGCATAGTCCCTGAACAATCGACTCGAGTCTTAGGCGTTCGTAATGCTCTTTGGACGCCGCCACGACAAAACCCAGATTGATATCCGAGTGCCCGCCGATATATTTCGTCGCAGCCTGAAGCACGATATCCACGCCGTGCTCTATGGGCCGGTAGAGCAGTCCACCGGACCATGTATTATCCATGATCGTCAGTACGTTTTTCTTGCGGGCTTCCTCCATGATCGCCGGAACGTCCTGCACTTCGAACGTCGCGGAGCCCGGCGATTCCAGATAGATTAACGCCGTGTTATCCCGGATCAGCTCCCGGATTTCCCCGGCAATCAGCGGGTTGTAGAATTCAACCTCAACCCCGAAGCGCGCCAGCGTACGGGTACAAAAATCCCGCGTGGGGCCATAGACCGTATCAACGATCAGCACATGATCCCCGGCCTTGGTGAAGGTCGTTAAGGCCAGCACGATCGCGGACAGGCCCGTCCCCGTAACGCGTGCGCCGTAGCCTCCCTCCAGCTTCGCCATGGCTTGCTCGAAACTGTCACTCTGCGGATTGCCGGTGCGGCCATAACGATATTTGTGAGATGGGTTTTCAAAGGCCTCCAACGACGGGTACAGGATTGTCGAGGTCCGCACAGCGGGCGGGTTGACCACGCCGTGAAAATCCTCCGGGCTGCGGCCCAGATGCACCAGTTCCGTATCTTCCCCGCGCTCCTTTTTACCCATTGCTATGCGGCCAAAAGCTTGTCCAGCTCACCCTTTGCATCCAGCGCGTGAAGGTCGTCGCACCCACCGATATGCTTGTCATTGATAAAAATCTGCGGCACAGAGCGCGGCCCGCCCGTACGTTCGACCATCTTTGCCCGCGCGGCCTCGTCGCCCGTAATATCGTATCCGGTATAGTCCACACCCTTTGACTCCAGCAATCCGCGCGCACGGTTGCAGTAAGGGCACGTGGTCCAGTAATAGATTTCGACTTTCGCCATATGATTTTCTCCTTTATGACTTAGGTTAAGATCATAGGAAGATAGGGCGCACGCCGCAATGGGAAAGACAGGATTTGACACAGATATCAAAAAATCCGCCCGCCTGCCTATCACTACCAAGAGCTTGGCAGGTTCATGGGAAGATATGAAGCGTCAAGATCTTGACAAGCCTTAGAATAAGAATCTGATTGTTCGTACTGCGGAGAAACCCAGCTGTGACTGTTCGTCTGAATCTGGACACTTTCCAATTCTGTCCCCACAAGCGCCTTACTGACAGCGGCACGAACTCCAACATCTCGCTCCCTGTGCCAATCGGCAAGAAGTCTCCACGCGGCACTACTCTGCCCGCTTTCAATCAGGTCCACATTGATATGACCCCGAAATTTGTCTTCAGGTCCCCAATCATAATGCGCCGTGGTCACTTTGAAATTCTCGCAATCCGTATTTTTTAAGACATCACGCAGCGCTTGTTCGATAATACCTGCCTCTTCCTCTGTCAATGCACGCGTTCCACAAACATGAAGCTGGATATGACGTTCCCCTTCGAGCGCAGCGATTGTTTCCGTATCATTATTGTCAAGAGCAGATAGAACAAATTGATCGCTCATAACTTTTACCGGATCTTTGGCCATAACAATACGGCCACCCTTAAAGGTATTCTGTGTAATACCGACTTCACCATTCGTTTCCTCTATAAGATTTTGAGAAAGTCTTTTTGTCCGCTCTGCCCACTGCTGTAAGCTTTCGCCTTCTTTACGATCAACGAAAAAATTCACCCCCCCCGAGCCTTTACCTGCGCGGGGTGTAATTTCACCATCCCACAAAATTTTCCCTACGTTCACGGCTCGAAGATATGTACTGTTTAACCGTTGCATCGCGTATTCCTTTCTCTATGATTTGGAGTCATCGTGGGAACATAATGAAGAAAAAAATATTATGTCAACATAAAATGCCTGTGAAAGTTGATACACAATGAGAAAGACCGGATTTGGCACAGATATCCTGATTATCGGCGGGGGGATCGCGGGCCTCACGCTAGCCGCGCTACTTGGGCGTTCAGGTATCGCTGTCCGGCTGGTGGAGGGATTCCCCCCTAAACCACTCAAGGATACCGCCCCCTCAGGTCGAACGGTCGCACTGATGGAGCGGTCTTTGGACCTCATCAAAACCGCCGGAGCATGGGAGGCTTGCGAAGCCCACGCCGCGCCGCTCAAAACCATGCGGATTATCGACCGCAGTATCGCAGGGCGTGAAGACGTCACCGCGGATTTTGAAAGCGCAGAGATTGGACAGGCGCAGTTCGGTTTCAATATCCCTAACAGCATCCTCCGCGCGGCGCTTTATGAGGCGGTGCAGAAAAATAAAAACATCACGCTGCACGCCCCGGCGAAGCTCGCCGATTATAAGGCTGACGGCAGCGGCATAAACGCCACACTTGAGGACGGCACACACATAAGGGCGCGGCTGATCGTCGGCGTGGACGGGCGCGCCTCCCCCGTGCGCAAGATTGCCGGGATTTCTACACGCACGCATGATTACAAACAAACTGCGATCACATGCCTTTTGAACCATTCGCGCGCGCATGAGCATATCTCGACCGAGTTTCACCGCCCCGGCGGGCCGCTGGCGCTGGTGCCCCTGCCCGGCAACTGCTCTAGCCTCGTCTGGGTGGAACGCAACCCCCGCGCCGAGACGCTGATGGAGATGCGAGAAAGCCAATTTCTTGAGGCACTGGAGGAGGAAACCGGCGGGCTGCTCGGCGGCATGACGCTGGAGACACAGCCCGAAAGCTGGAAACTCTCCTCTCTCTGCGCAAAGAGCCTCACGGCCCAACGGACCGTTCTGGCCGCAGAGGCCGCCCATGTCATCTCCCCCATCACGGCGCAAGGGCTGAATTTGTCCCTCCGGGATATCGCGGCGTTGCACGAAACGCTCGTGGAGGCGGCCCGCCTCGGCCTCGATCCGGGCAGTAAGGCCATCCTTGATCAATATGAGCGCCGCCGCAGGCTCGATATCGCCACCCGCATCGCAGGCGTCAACGGCATCAACCGGATCGTCAGCAATGATATTCCCGCCGTGAAAACCCTCCGCCGCCGCGGGCTAAGACTGCTAGACAAACTCCCCGCGCTCAAGCACTTCGCCACGAAGCAGGCCTTGGCGCCGGAGGTTGATCAAAAACGGGCCTGAAATACTGCTTGACACCGCCCCATTTTTATAGGAATATATTCTTTCGTATGCGCCCCGAGTCCGTCTCGCGGCGTTTTTTTATGCCTATTCCCCCTTTCAAGAGAACAATCATGGATATCACACTCAACAAACCCTTCGCGGCCAATATGGCCGTGGACGAATTTGACGTGCGCCGGATGAAAAAGGCGCTCAACCGGCTGGGCTATTACAGCCCTTACGAAAAAACCGGCATTACGGGTATTCCCGACAAAGATGTCTTTACTGCGCTCAAGGCCTTCCAGAAAGATCAGGGCTTGCAGCCCACAGGAACGGCGCGGCCCGGCGATGAGACCGTCTCTAAACTCAGCAGCGAAGCCGGGAAAAAGAAAAGCGGAAAATATATCTGGCGCACGGTCGGCGACGGCAAAGTCCGCGACAGCCATGCGAAGCTCAGCGGCACGCTCCGCGACCTCGCCAACTCCCCCGACCCGGGCGAGGAATTTAACTGCCGCTGCTGGGCGGATTTTAAGGGGCTAAAACTGGACGTTCTGAAAACCGATTGTGATGAGGAAAGAGAGAAATACGAAGAGTTGCAACATCAAGTTAGAGAGCTAACAGAAAGGTTTAATAGCTTACTTTTGTATTTACAGAAATTAGTCGATGAAGGGAAAGGGCTGGTCTTGAGTGCCCAGAAAAGCTTAGGAGTACAAACTGTTTCTTATATTTTAACTCTTCCCTTCGAACGGCTTGATGTGCTCAGTGAGTTGCTCCGCAGATATTTTGGTAATATCATAAGCAATGAGTCTCTCAAAGCTGCGGAACATTTTATGAAGCAATTTTGGGCTGTAAAACAAAAGGCCCAGCATGTGAAAGATCAAAGGGATATAGTTTTAGCCCAACTCGAACAAACAGCGAAGAAACTGGAAGAAACCAAGAAAAGATTGGAAGAATGTGAAAAAAGTAAAAAATAGTGATGCCTTCACTCAAAATAGAACACATACCAATATCCTTATACGATTTTGCCTTTACTTTTCTTCATTCTGCGCTATCGCGTATGGCCTGCTATACTGCGCCGCTTATTGGAAATTGGAAAGCTATAAAATTGAAATGGATGACATGATGTCATTTGATCAGTTTGAAAAGATACAAGAAGAATAAAGTTCTAAATCAAGTCGCCAACAAAGCACGCCTTGTCAAGAACGGCCCTTTTACCGATTCATGGAATAACTCCTATTCATTTAGTGCCGTTTCCCCTTGGATCGGTGGTGCCACGGTCCAAGGCCACTTTAGTGGTACCGTCAAAAAAGATAGGAACGTCCTTATCATTGAGGCTAAGGCTCAATATCAATTTTTTGATACGTTTACTGACCCGGCCAGTATCCGCCAACATAAAATTGGAACCTCTGCACTCAAAGATATACCATATGATTTTTCAAAACCGTGGTGGAATCCAGGCAACCTTGGCGCAGCTTATTTTGCTGCTGATACAGAATTTTTGGGAACACCCTATGAAATCAATGGTAAGTGGAACACAAAAATAGAAGGCTCCATCCGCGACTCTGATGAATAACCTTAGCGGAAAAGCATAAAAAAAGTAAAAACTGTCATAAGCAAAGATAGAAAAATTAAAATATTGCTTAAAATTCCGTATTTTAAATTCACCCATAGCGGCCAAGCGAGCTGTTTGTGGCGCTCTCGCCATGCAAACTCGCACCAGCCTAGCCCCATTATAAGTGGGAAAAATACCAGCATAGCCATAACTGATTTGTATTCACGGCAATCTTCAGGCAAGTTATTGTTATAACACTCGTCCAAAAGCACTACATGCCCTGTAACAAGAAAAAACATTAAAAGCAGGAATAAAAGGCGACCAGTTTTAATCAAAGGGGCAGCCTTGGGACCTACGGAAAAAACAATAATCGGAGTCGCTATAATACATAAAATGATGAATGAAAATTCCATCTCTAAACCATATTTGTAACGGCATATCAAACTCGGATGCCAGCACAACATATTACCGTATTACGGATCGCTGGAAAACACGACTGACAGGTAGTATACGCCTCACGGATATCCCTTAGGACAAAAAACCATAAAACGGTATAAATAAGACAATGTCTAATATAACAACAGCCGCATAAATTTTCAGCCCCCAAAATAGAATACGCGTCATAAGATCACTGCTATAATTCTCCATGGCCTCTTTTGAAGAGCGGCGGTGATAAAAACGCCAGATAAACAGACAAAGCCCCGTATAAATACAGGCTGGAATCCATGCCTTATAAAAAGCAATTACATAGCTAAATCCGTCACCGGCATAATTGGCGCAATGCATCCGCCAGCCATTTACGGGATCGGGCGAGCCCTACCTACCCACCCTCCCCATCGCGGACCACGCAGATAACGGGCACAATCAAAGCCAGCTCTAATAATTAAAAATTTCAGTCGGGATAAATAAAGGTCTCACTATGAAATAGTAAGGAAGCCACATATATCCAGGATGAAAAGGGGGCTCATCTAAAATATAAGAGATTGTAATGAAAGTTATCAATGAAATGAGATATACAAGAAAAATAACCGCATAAATTTTCAGTCCCCAAAATAGAATGCGGGTTATAAGGTCGCTCTTATAATTTTCCATTATCTCTTTTGAAAATCTGTGATGATAAAAACGCCAGATAAGCAGGTAAAGCCCTGTATAAATGCACGCAGGGATCCACGCAGACATGAGCGCCGTTACGTAGCTAAATCCGTCCCCTGCATAATTGGCGCAATCCATCCGCCAGCCATTTACGGGATCGGGATGAAACGGATCTTCCATAAAGGGCGCGTTGCGGATATCCCACTGTAAATGAACGGCCAGATTCATCAGCACATAGCAAATGCCCGCTGCCACGATAACCCTGCCGCCGCGCATCCATTGCGGAGCGGCAGGGGGGGTAGAAAAAATCAACGCCGGGACAAAAACCAGCCAGGCAAAAAACCAGTAATTCAACGTGCCGGTCCATGGCCGTCCGGCGAGAATTTCCTGACAGGGTGTTTGTGCGTTTTCGTAATTTTCAACGGAAACGTAGGAGCGCGCCTCTTCCACCGCCGGATGAAATTCAAAAACACCGACGGCAATCAGCAGTAGCCCAATAATGAAAAAACTCCGTTTCATCCCCAAACCATATTCGTAACGGCTCACCTGATCAATGCGGGATCAAGCGAGCCCTACCTACCCACCCTCCCCGTCGCGGACCACGCGGGCGAGGGTGAGAACATGAACGGTGCGCGCACCGCCCTTAAGCAAGGCTTTCGTACATTCTTTCACGGTCGCGCCGGTCGTGTATACATCATCGATCAGGATCACGTTTTTCCCCTCCAGAATTTCTTTCCGGCGCGGGTTCACGGCAAAGGCGCGCTTGACATTTTTATGCCGTTCCCCGGCATTCATATGCCCCTGTGAAGCTGTGGCACGCACCCTCAAAAGCGCATCCGCGGCACAGGCAATGCCCGTCTCCCGGCTCAATTCAAACGCAATCAGCGCCGCCTGATTGTAGCGCCGCGCGACAAGCCGCCGATAGTGGAGCGGCACAGGTACGAGCAAGTCCGCCTCCCTCAGCATCTCCGCCCCCGCCCGGCGCAACCACGGAGAGAACGCCTTCACGGCGAAGGTCTTATCCGCATGCTTGAAGCCGAGAATGAGATCACGGCTCGTATCATTATAGCGCAGGGCCGCCCGTGCGCTTTCGAAAGGCGGTGCATAATCGATGCATGCCGTACAATGCAGCCCCTCCTCCACCTCAAATGAAAACGGCAGGCCGCAAGAGGCACAAAAAGGCGTCTCAATAAAATCCAGCCCGGCCCAGACTTGCGGCGCGATCATACCCTGCCGCTCGACCGGCTCCCCGCTCAATACGCAGCGCGGCGGCAAGATCATATCCACCGCCTTCACGCCCAGCACTCTAACTTTTCCTACAAATGTTTTCATAGCGATCTTTTTAAGCTATAAGCCTGAGATACAGTATTTTTTGGGTAAATTGAAGGCATATGGAAGAACCCCTCGAACCGCAAGCGGAATCCTATATCGAAAAACGCAATCACCTTCTGGAAGGTATCGACCCGGATACCATCCGCAAGGCGTGGTTTACCTTGTCGCACCTGCTGCTGGATGAAGGCGCGAAAGTCATTGATATGGGCTGCGACGACGGCGCCATGACCTATGCCATGGCCGTCCTTAACCCCAAAGCCAGCTTTACAGGACTGGATAAAAGCAAAAAACAGATCAACAAGGCCAAGGAGAAATACAAACTCTTCAATCTTGAATTTAAGATCGGAGATGCCTCCAGCGAGATTTTCGAACCTGAATCGCTCGATGCCGTGATCAACTCCTACGTCCTGCACGAGATTTATTCTTCCTCGCGCTATAATGAGCGGATCGTCAGCGATACGCTCACCAAGCAATTTTCTATGCTCAAAAAAGGCGGCATGATGTTTATCCGCGACTATGCCCGCCCGCCGCCGGGCGAGTTCGTCCTGATGGAAATGCCTGATAAGCCCGGAACCGGAAAAACGCTGACCGAACTGTCGGAGGCCGATCTTCTTCTGTGGTACTCCGAACATGCACGCCCGCGGCAAGACCCCGGATGCGGCGGCTTTTTCCTTGAAGAGTTGCCGGAACGAGTCCCCCGGACCCGCCTGTTCCGTCTGCCCTATAAATGGGCCTATGAATTCATCATGCGTAAAAATGACCGCATGCGCTGGGAAACCGAACTGCCTATGGAGTACACGTTCTTCACCATGCGTGAGTTTCGTAAGGAACTGCGGGCGCTGGGTGCACGCGTACAATATTCCGGCCCCTACTGGGATGAAGACATTATCAACGAGCAGTTCGAAACCTCGTTCCGGCTTTATAGCGACGATGGAGCACCGCTAGGCCACCCGCCGACCTGCTATATCGCCGTGGCGACAAAAATGGCCGAACGCAAAAGCCTGAATATCGAAGAGCGCCGCCCGTCCCATACAGATTCCGGGCATTTAAAAATCTCAGCCGTCCGGGATAAAGATACCGGCAAAATCATGGATATCGTCAGCCGTGATATCAGCATTAGCGAAGTCATCCCGTATCACATCGACGAAGAAGGCCGTCTTAAAATTTATCTCCATGACGGGGTGGCGCGCAGTATCTCGAACGCCGTACCGCGCAGCGGCACCAATATTGATGGACGGCTCTGGTCCGGCCACATGCTCGAACCCGTTTCCGTAGACGGCGAGGCCATGGCGGTTATGGAAGCGCTGGATATCAAAAACAGCGTAAAATTCGCCCGTGACTATCTGGGCCTTAAGCCTACACAGAACGCCGTTCTGGAGCACGGCCCTGATTACTACCCGGCCCCCGACTATATCGATGAAAAAATCCAGACCTTTTATCTGCGCGTCCAATCGCTTAAAAAGACGATCACACCCAAAAGCTTTGCGGGTCACTCCGGAAAGTTTCAGGCCAGAGGTGAAATCCGCGAGTTGGACGCACAGCAGGTTCTCAACGCCATCACAGTCGGCCTGATCCCCAGTGCCCGGCTGGAGATGCAGATCCTCTCTTTGTTTCAGCATGTCGGCATCAAGGCGGAAACCTGGAGTGACAAGGTACTCAATCTGAAAATCAGTAAACTGAAAGACAAAGCCGACTTACTGGAAATCACGCAGCTTTTCGGTGAATCCGATACGCGCTTTAAGGACATCAAGGGCACAGCCGGACAAATTCGGGCTATCCATTCAACCTTCGTTGAAGAAGGCCAGACACGCGGCGTCGTTTCCGGCCTGTCTGCAGAAAACGTGGATTTCATCGTACAGGACGACAAAACAATCAATACAGCGGTTGTTCTCCCTCTAGCAGAAGGGCTGAAAGGTGAAATTCATGCGGGCTTTACCATCCAGCACCTTCCGGTTCCGCAGCGTCATGAAGGCAACGGCACAACGATTTCTGCGCCAAGCTACAATATTCCACCTAATGTCACGAACCAGCGGGAGCTTAAAAAATTCCTCGCCGACAAGCTGGGTGTTGCTCCCAACACGATTATCAAGCTGGGAGAAAGCTATTTCAGCCATATCGGCATGACCCCGCAAAGAATTTATCCCTTTGCTGTGACGGCGCCGCCGGAAACCCTCAACGCGCCGGGTACGAAATTCATCCCCTTCTATCAATACATGCTGCTCCAACGTCTAATCTCCAGAGAGCCGCATTTTTTCATCGCTATCGCGCGCGCCTATCGTTATTTCCACGAAGATATTCGCTTCGACTCCGCACGGCAGGTCAAGGCCATCATCAAAGAGCGCTTTTCAAAAATGCAGCCCGACTGGTCGCTCCCGCTTTCCTACGAAAGAGTGCATGTCGCCGAAAGGTCGCGTACACCTAAACCCGTGACCATAGAAGAGGCCCCAGACGCTAAGCAGAAAAAACAGGCGCTGGATGCCGCCGCTAAAACGGCAGCGGCCAAAACGGCTAAAGCCAGCGCCTATGTACCGTTCCATGCCCAGAATAAAGAGCAAGCCGCAAAGATCGTCCACGAACGCGAGGAATGGGACAAAGAGCTGCAACGGGACAAGGAATTAGCTCAAGCCAAAGCCCAAGAGGCCACAAAGAAACAACCGCCGCCCAAACCAAAGATCGATATGGATCTGACCGGTGAATTTGCATCGGAGATTGAAGATTTCCTCGATGCGCTTGAAAAAGTCGATTATCTGGAACTGCGTCCCGAAAAATGGTAAGGCTGCCTTATGAGCACGCCGCACAACGATGTCCTGATCTTTGACCGCAAACGCCTGCTTCAGGCCAGAAAGCGGAGCGCCCCGGCTCTGGCGGATTATGATTTCCTGATCCGCAAGGCGCAAAACGAGATCATCGACCGGCTAGGCGATATCAAACGAGACTTCCCACTCGCTGCTCATCTAGGGCGTGAAGGAGCACAACCCTTCTTATTAGACGCCCCGTCTAAAATCGAAAACCTGATCAAGGCCTTCCCTCCTGAATCGGCCTCAGCGTCCTCACAGCCCGACATTTTTGCAGACGAAGACTACCTCCCCTTTGCTGATGAAAGTCTTGACCTCGTGCTCAGCACACTCAGCCTGCACAGCATCAACGATTTGCCCGGCACGCTGATCCAGATCAACCGCGCCTTGAAGCCTGACGGGCTGTTTTTAGCGGGGATGTTCGGCGGAGAGACGCTCTGGGAATTGCGTGAGTCCCTGATGCAGGCGGAGCTGGCCTTAAAAAACGGTGCCAGTCCGCGCGTCTTTCCCTTTGCCGACAAGCAACAGGCCGGTGCCCTGCTCCAGCGCGCAGGCTTTGCGCTACCTGTTGTAGACTCGGATATCCTGACCGTGACATACGACGATATGTTCAAGCTGATACATGACCTGCGCGGGATGGGCGAGAGCAATATCATCGCCGCGCGCAGCCGCACCAACCCCGGCAAGGCGTTTTTCATGGAAGCCGCCCGTTATTACGCGGAGCGTTTCAGCGATCCGGATGGCCGCATTCGAGCCTCCTTTGAAATCATTTACATGATCGGCTGGGCGCCGCATGCAAGCCAGCAAAAGCCCTTACGGCCCGGAAGCGCGAAAATACGGTTGGCCGAGGCCCTTAAAACAAAGGAAACTGCCCTATGATAAACGTGACGCTCATACCCGTTCTGGACGATAATTACGCCTATCTTCTGGAGGGTGCGAACGGTGAAACCGCTATTGTCGATCCCGGCGAGGCCGCACCCGTCATTCAGGAGCTGGAACGCCGGAACTTAAGGCCCGACATTATTTTCAACACGCATCACCACGGCGATCATATCGCGGGCAATGCGGAACTCAAACGCCTGTACGGTGCAAAGCTGGCCGCGCCAGCAAAAGAACAGAGCCGCATCGACGGAATCGATATCGAACTGGCCGAAGGCATCCCTTTCTCCTTTGGTGGAGAGCCTGTTCACATCCTTGAAACACCGGGCCATACGCGGGGTGGGCTGTGCATCTATTTCCCTGAAAGCAAAATTCTCTTTACAGGCGATACGCTCTTTTCCATGGGGTGTGGCCGACTTTTCGAGGGCACCCCGGCGCAGATGTGGGAGTCTTTTGGAAAAATCACAGCATTACCGGATGAGACACAGATTTTCTGCGGCCATGAATACACATTGTCCAACGGAGAGTTCTGCCTGCGTATCGAGCCGGATAATCCTGCCCTTCAGCGGCGCATGGAAGAGGCCCAGACCTTACGTGATCAAGGTCAGCCAACCCTGCCTGTTACGCTCGGCACAGAAAAGCAAACGAATGCCTTCCTTCGCGCAGGATCTGCCGAAAAATTCGCCGAGTTACGGGCGCTGAAAGACCGGAAATGAGTATATAGCCGATCCTCTATAAAATGATTCAATTTTCGTCATCCCGAAGGCGATGCGCAGCATCGCTTAAATCCCCGCCTGCGCGGGGACAGGCTTGGGATCCGCAAAGAGAGCCGCTAAAAGCGGCTCACATATAGATCCCCGCCGTTAATGTCTTGCTCCGCAAGACCGCGGGGATGACATTTGCTTTGCGATCATTTTATAGAGGATAGGCTATAGCGTATTCTCACTCAGGAATTTTTGGAACTCACGGTCCGTAGGGGTGGCTTTTTCACCTTTTTGTTCGATATCTCTCAGCAAATCACCACTAAAATCAACTATGTCATTGGTTGCAACAAGAATCTGTTTGCTGCCGGGGGTCGCAGCTTTCTTGAAAATAACGCAAAAACCGTGTTTCCCGCCCATGGATTGTGAAACGGCAACATTGTCGTCAGCATAGGCTTTCCCCCGTGCCGCCGTGCAAAACATGCCGTGCAGCGTCCGGGCGTTTTCTTTGATCGTATCGAGTGTTTCATCCTCAAACCATATAGGCGTATTGCCAGCCATCTTTGAGGTCCAGTCGAGAAGCTCGATTCTGGCGGATTCAAGAGGCTCCGGCAGTGTGCGCCCCTTAGGGAAATTGTCCAGAACACCCTTTATCCGTTGCGCCCTTAGAACATCTCTGGCAACAGGATTATCGTCCTCCAGAAGACTTTCCTCTTCATGCCATTGGTCAATAGTCTCAAGCATAAGCTCTCCGATAACGGGGTATTTCTTGGCGTTGAAATGCTGAGCGAATAAAATCATGTCATTAAACAGAAAAGTCTGACCGGGTTCGCCCCCCAGCGCATCTTTGGCGGCCTGAGCCCGGAAGGCGAGCTCTTCACGCACGAGTGTTTTCAGATCGTCCGGGCGTAATGTCGAGAGGATATCAGCCGTGCGCTGCCTGTAAATATCATTAAAAACAGGTGGTTTTTCACCGTTACGGCGGAAATCAAGGGCCGTTCTCACATGCTGTGCGCGGTGCGTATGATGAACGGTTTTGAGTATGTCGGTAATCTCTTCATGCGCGCGCGGCGGGTGAATTTTATGGTCTTCGAGAGCATCATGCCAGACATCCAGAAGCGCAGGGGCACAGGCATTTTGTTCATCGGGTTTCAGGGCTTTCAGAACT
Organism: Alphaproteobacteria bacterium; assembly: GCA_020442475.1. Lineage (GTDB taxonomy): Bacteria > Pseudomonadota > Alphaproteobacteria > Micavibrionales > Micavibrionaceae > JAGRKA01. Next base: position 17,560 of record JAGRKA010000014.1, read on the forward strand.
GTGAGCGCGGCCTCGTTGAGGGTGCTCATCTCGCTACCTGAGTTATCCTTTTGTCCGTGCTCTGCGGTATGTCTCAACTGTTCTACCCAGAAGCCGAACGCCTTTTGTACGGCCTGCTCGCGTTCAGGAGCATTGTCCGGGATTTTTTTCAGGGCATTGGACAGTTTTCGGGCTGTTTCCCCGGCTTTGCTGACCTCAAAATCATTCGTAACCTTTAAAAAACGGTCGGTCCAGCCTTTGGCTTGCGGTTGTGCACTCATAATAGGCCTATCCCTGTTTGAAATATAAATTTTACAGATTGTTCTAAATGGCGCTATTTTATATGTCAACAAAAGATGCGCCCGTATCTTTTTCAATTCCGCGTTGCTTTCGTACGGCGAATCTCTAAACTCATCCCTATCATGCGCATAGAAGAAGCAACCAAACTTGATTTTAAAGATGTTCTGATCCGGCCCAAGCGTTCGACGCTCGGCAGCCGAAAGGACGTGGATATCACCCGCGAATTCACCTTTAAGTGGAGCGGGTTAAAATATAAGGGCGTGCCCGTAATCGCGGCAAATATGGACGGGGTAGGTACGTTCGCGATGGCCAAGGCTTTCGCGGCTGAGGGCAGCGGCCTCGGCGTCGCTCTGCATAAGCATTATCCTTTGGAGGATCTAGAGGCTTTCTTCGATCAGGATGGGGCTGACTCCGTCTGGTATTCGATCGGGATGGTCGGGGCGGATGAGGAAAAGCTGGCGGCCTTTTTGAAAAAACGGCCCGATGCGATCGACAAGCTTTGTATCGATGTGGCCAATGGCTATAGCGAGCATTTCGTCGAGTATGTGAAGCGTATCCGTGAAAAGCTGCCTGCGATTACGATTATGGCCGGGAACGTCGTAACCGGTGAGATGGTCGAGGAGTTGATTTTGGCTGGCGTCGATGTCGTCAAGGTCGGGATCGGTCCGGGAAGTGTCTGTACGACCCGCAAAATGACAGGGGTTGGCTATCCTCAGCTTTCCGCGATTATCGAATGTGCCGACGCGGCACATGGGCTGGGCGGGCTGATCTGCGCCGATGGAGGCTGCACGTCGCCGGGCGATATCGCGAAGGCTTTCGGCGCGGGGGCTGACTTCGTTATGCTGGGTGGGATGCTTGCCGGGCATGCCCAGTCGGAGCAGCAGGTTGTTGACCGGAACGGGGAAAAATTCCTTCAATTCTACGGGATGAGCAGCTCCACGGCGATGAACAAGCATAAGGGCGGTGTCGCGGAATATCGGGCCAGTGAAGGCAAAACGGTCCATATTCCTTATCGCGGCGGGGTCGAGGATACGTTGCAGGATATCTTGGGCGGCTTGCGTTCGGCTTGTACCTATGTCGGAGCGGGCCGCTTGAAAGAGCTGAGCCGCCGCACAACTTTCATAAGAGTTTCGCAGCAACTCAACACTGTTTTCGGCTGTGAGTGAGTGAATCTTGCGCTTTGGACTTGGCCCCGTTATCCTGACGGGATTGTACGAACATGAGTAGAATGAGGAAAAATAACCATGGATGAAATTGAGAAACGCCTGCGGGATGCTGCCGACCGTTGTATAGAAAGCTATGAGGTTTGGAGCAAAAAGCAAAAGGATGCTGCCGCCCGGGAGACACTCCAAGAGGCCATCCATGAACTCAGGAAAGTCTCTTCACGGTTGGAGATTGAACTGGCCGCGAGCGAGCGTCAGGAGATGACGCAAAAGCCAATTCCGATCCCGCCGCATCGCGACTCCAGAGGGCGCGGCGGGCGCGGACCTGCCGGCGGTGCGGATGCGGAAGGGAACACTGCTGGACCCGACGAGGGCACGCCTGGCGGACTGCCACGCAAGCGCCGTGGACCGCCCAGAAAATCCGCCGAGGGGTAAATTCTTACAAAATCACTCTAAACCACTGGGTATCTTGCACTTTCTCCGCTCCGAATTAGGGCGTTTCATATTCCCGTGCCTGCCTGTGATATAGATCATTATCCATTCAAATGGCTATAGAGCATGTTTAATTGATGATGCGCCCGGATAGAAAGTAAGCTTACCCCTTAAGCGGTAACGCTTACGGCACCGGACGTGCCTGTGCTTTGCGCGCTGCTTTGTGCAGAAAAGGCCGCGGATGCAATCTGCGCCTCAGCGGCACCGGGAGAAGGTGGCGATACGGATTCAAGCTGCGCCCCGTCAAACAACCCTAGACGCAGGGCCGGACGCTGAGCAATTTCAGGGGTTCCCGCATCAGAGGCGCCGGTTTCACCACCCTCATCAGGCTGATCAAACAAACTTTCCGCGCTTTCCAATGCTTCCTGACTTTGGCGGGCGCGCAACGCCGATTCGCTGGGGAACTGCCGCAATACATCGCCGGTGTTCGAATCACGAATCTGCAACACAGCCCGGTCAAAATTGGTATCGACAATAATATAAGGGCTGACAAAGGGCGCTTGCGGCGCCTCCTGAACACGATCAGGATTCGCCGTAAAAGAGCGCGCACTGCTCCCTTGCTCCGCATGACCGCGAAGCAAAGACGCGTTAGCCAGCACTGAGTTCACAGCTTCTATCATCTTTTGTCCTAACCATCTGAAACAATCGGAAAAATCCGATTAAATTTCAGATATACTACCCTATTCTCATTTTACATGCCTCATATGCAAAAGTCAAGAAATGCACGGCCATAGCATGCAATCTACAATATTACTTACAACCCCACCGAGTCTGCCCCCGGCAGGAAAAGCCGCCATCTTTTTCACAAATCTTGTCCACAGGTCGATAGTCAAAGAATAAAAAAAATATTATAATAATAAAGTGGGGAGATATTTGCCTCGCCGCCCTCTATGGCTTAGAATAAAAAAAACGCGTCATTCGCCCATATAGGCTGCCCCGACCTCCTTTGGGGTTCCAGCCGCGCACAGGAAGTATAAAGGTCTGATTGTGAATAGTTTTTTAGATACCTTAAAACAGATAGGCCCCTCCCGACTCGGCATTATGGCCGCTATTTTGCTCAGCCTGCTAATGTTTTTTATCTTTGTGTCCTTACGGATTACATCACCGGAAATGCGCATGCTGTACAGGGATCTCTCCCCTGAAGATTCCGGTTCGATTGCCGCCAAGCTTGAGGAAAGCGAGATTCCTTACGAAGCCTCGCCCGACGGCACGCGAATCATGGTCCCCGAGAACGATGTCGGGCGCGCACGCCTGCTGCTTGCCGAATCCGGGCTGCCGAACGGCGGCTCCATGGGCTACGAGCTGTTTGACAAGAGCAGCGGCTTCGGGACAACAAATTTCGTTCAGAACATCAATCAGGTCCGCGCTCTTGAAGGCGAACTCGCCCGGACGATCAGCTCTTTGGACAGTATCCGCAGCGCGCGCATTCACCTCGTTCTGCCGCAAAGAGAGCTTTTCAGTCGTGAGACCCGCCCTTCGAGCGCCAGCGTTTATCTGGGCATCCGTCCGGGGGCCTCCATATCACGGGAGCAGATTGTTTCCATCCAATCTCTTGTGGCCTCTGCTGTCCCGGATCTCAAACCCTCAAACGTGACCCTGATTGACAGCGACGGCAATCTTCTGGCCCGCGGCGGGGACGATGATGTCAATCTTATGGGTCTAAAAGCCGAGGAGATGCGCAGAAGCTACGAGGTACGCCTGACCGATAAAGTTGAGGATCAGGTGAGCCGGATTGTCGGGTTCGGGAAAGTCCGTGCGACCGTGACCGCAGAAATGAACTTTGACCGCGTCAGCACAAATGAAGAGCTGTACGACCCGGAGGGTCAAGTCGTGCGCTCTTCGCAAGTTACACAGGAAAACTCTAATGAGCGGGAACCGCCATCCGGAGAGGTCAGCGTCCAGAATAACCTGCCCGGCGTTCAGGGAGATCTGTTATCGGATGGTCAGGCAACGGCTGAAAATAACCGCTCCGAAGAAGTCACCAATTTTGAAATCAGCAAGACGATCCGTAACGTCGTGCGTGAAGCCGGAGAAGTCAAGCGGCTGTCCATAGCAGTCCTCGTTGACGGCAGCTACACAACCGATGCTGAAGGGAATGAAGTTTACACACCCCGGAGCGAAGAAGAGCTTGAGCAGATAGAATCTTTGGTACGCAGCGCTGTCGGACTGGATGATGAGCGCGGCGACCATATCGAAGTTATCAATATGCGCTTTGCGAAAGTCGATACAAACGAGGATGTGGAAGACACCCGCCTTCTTTTTGGCTTTGAAAAAGGCGATCTGCTTGATACGGCTGAAATCCTGACAGTTGCACTGATGATCGTACTGGTGGTTCTCCTCATTCTTCAACCAATGGTCAGCCGCCTTCTCTCTATTGAGCGCCCGGATGCGGACGAAGAGCTGGAAGCGGACCTTCTAGCGATGCGGCCGGCTAACCCTGCCCTGACAGGCCCGTCGGATGACAGCGGCTTTACGCCATCGGAATCTGAAGAATCCCTGATTGATATCCAAGGCGTTGAAGGCAAGGTCAAAGCGTCCTCTATGCGGAAAATTGAAGAAATCGTCGAGAACTATCCCACGGAAACCGTTTCGGTAATCCGAAGCTGGATGACTCAGGAAAGCAGTTAATAAAGAGAACAAGGGAAAACAAAACCCATGCGGGTACGTGAAGATTACAGAACGCTAAGCGGGCCGGAAAAAGCCTCGATCCTGATGCTCTCTTTAGGAGAAGAACAGGCAGCCAAGATCTTTCAACATATGGATGATGACGAAATTCTTGAAATTTCGCAAACGATGGCGACGCTGGGGAAAATCGGGCCGAGCGTTGTCGAGCGCCTCTTTGTCGATTTCGCAGAGCAGATGTCCTCGACCAACTCCCTGATCGGTACGCAGGACAGCACCGAACGCCTTTTGGTAAAAGCCGGGTTGAATCCGGATAAAATTAACCAGATCATGGAAGAGATCCGCGGCCCGGCAGGGCGGACCATGTGGGAAAAGCTCGGCAACGTCAATGAAGAGATTCTAGCAACATTCCTGCAAAAAGAATATCCGCAGACAGTCTCCGTCGTTCTGTCGAAAATTAGTACAGACCACGCCGCCCGCGTTCTGGCCATGTTGCCTGAAAATTTTGCAATGGAAGTGATCAACCGGATGCTCCGTATGGAGGCCGTCCAGAAAGATATTCTTGAGGAGGTCGAAAGAACCTTGCGTCAGGAATTCATGACAAATCTGGCAAAAACGCAGCGCCGTGACAGCCACGAGCTCATCGCCGATATCTTCAATAATATGGAGCGCTCTGTTGAAGCCCGTTTCATGGAAGAGCTGGAAAAAGCTTCACCTGAAGCGGCAGAGAAGATCCGTTCGCTGATGTTCACATTCGAGGACCTGACCAAGCTGGACTCTTCGGCGATCCAGACCCTTATACGCGCCATCGACAAGGACAAGCTGCCGCCTGCCCTCAAGGGCGCGACCGAAACGATGCGCGATCTGTTCTTCTCCAATATGTCCGAGCGCGCCGCCAAGATCATGAAAGAAGATATGGGCGCCATGGGCCCTGTCCGCTTACGCGATGTCGAAGAAGCCCAGCAATATATCGTCAATGTCGCCAAGGATCTTGAATCTCGTGGTGAAATTACGATTCCGACAAGTGGCGAAGATGATGAGATGATTTTCTAACGCTATAGAAGCTGACTGAGACGGGCCGATGCGGATGGCGGCCCTTTTGTAAAAAACGGGATGTGTCATTTGCCAAATAAAAACGGAGAAAAATTTTTATTCAACGTGCACTGCTTTGATGAAGATTTCGTCAAAGAGGTCGAAGAGGAGATCCCTCCTCCGCCCATGTTCTCTCAAGAAGAGCTTGAGGCCGCCAGACATGCCGCCTTTACAAAAGGACACGCGCAGGCACTTGAGGAGGCCAAAGCCAGCCGAGGGCAACATCTGGCGACAGTGCTTGAAACGCTCTCAAATGATCTGGCGCATCTGTGCTCACAGGAAGAGCGCCGGGAAAAGCTGTACGAACAGGAGGCCGTCAGCCTCTCTTTGGCTATTTTTTCCAAGCTCTTCCCGCTCTATCAAGAACATTACGGCTTTAATGAACTAGCGGAAACGATTAAAACGGTTCTTAGCCGTCACGAAGGGCAAAAAGACATTACCGTTTACGTCCACCCCGATCTTGTTCAGGGCGTTGAAGCCTTTCTGACCAAGATACAGCGGCAGGATTCCGGGCTGTCTCTTTGCGTGACCGGCGATGAATCTCTTGGCCCCGGAGCTACTAAAATCGCCTGGGCCGATGGCGGTGCGGTGCGGGACTCTGAATCAATGGCGGGACAAATCGAAACATTGATCAAACAGGCGCTTGCAGCGCGAGGCGCAAAAGTCCATGATAGACAAGAGGATAAACGTGGAGAGGAAAACGGTCCGGGCAATACAGATTCCGCACCGCCTGCTCCCGATACGGGGCAGGCACGGCAGGACAGACCAGCCCCTGAAAACCAGACCGGCGATGGAGAAAGCTGATGAGCGATGACGACCAGACACCAGATGACGGCTCCGTAAGCCAGGACGATATCGACAGCATGTTCGACGACCCGCCGGCCTCTTCCGGAGATGATTCCGGGGGCGGACAAGGGATGAATCTCAACGAGATTGAAGAAACGGAAGGCGCAACCGAATCATCGGGCCGGGAATTCGCAGTCGGTGAACCGATGGCGGGGGATGTAACGGCGATTTACGATATCCCCGTCCAGATCTCCGCAGTGCTGGGCCGCTCGACCATGCAAGTCAGCCAGCTCCTAAAACTCGGACGGGGCGCCGTTGTCGAACTCGACCGCAAAGTCGGCGAAGCGATTGATATCTACGTGAATAACCGGCTCGTCGCCCGCGGGGAGGTTGTTGTCGTTGAAGATAAGCTCGGTATCACGATGACCGAAATCGTTAAATCTGACCGGAGTTAGCGCGATCCCATGAACGAACCTGCAAACGCACAGAACGCCGCCGGACAAGAGCAAGAAACCGGCCCTCTTCCCACAGTCCATATAGAAAAACCCGACGCGCGTCCTGATCTTGCAACAATTCTTGGACTACTCTTCGCCGTCGGCCTGATTTTTGCCGCGATTGCTATGGGCCAGAGCAACGCTAATTTTTTTAATGTCCCGGCCCTGATGATCGTTCTCTTCGGAACGATGGCTGCAACGGCCATTTCCTATACGGGAGAAGAGCTTGCCAAAGCCGGACGGATCATTGGGAAATCTATGTTACGCCGGAAGCAACATCCGGCAACTATGGCCTCCAGCCTGATTGATCTGGCAATCATCGCTAAAAAGAAAGGCATTCTTGCCCTGATGAATTATGAGAGTGAAACGGATAAATATCCCTTCCTCTCCCGTGCCCTGCAAATGGTTGTAGACGGGTACAGAGCCGCCGAGATCGAACGCCTCCTGACTCTGGAGGTCGAGGCCTTAAGTGAACGACATAAACGTTCAGCCGGTATTACGCGCCGCGCTGCTGAAGTTGCGCCCGCCATGGGCCTGATCGGTACGCTGGTCGGCCTCGTCCAGATGCTTGCGGATCTTGAAAACCCGGATACGATCGGCCCCGCTATGGCCGTAGCTCTCCTGACCACCTTCTACGGCGCGATTTTAGGGACCGTGATTATGGCCCCGCTGGCCGTGAAGCTGGAAAAATATTCCTCTGACGAAGCCATGATCAAAACGCTGATTATTACCGCTGCAACCGCCATCGCCCGGCAGGACAATCCGCGGCGGCTGGAAATGCTCCTGAATGCGGAACTTCCTCCGTCAGAGCGGATTGTCTATTTCGATTAACCCTCCGAAGCCTGACCGCTATAAGTTTTAGAAGAATCGTCCCCCTAGGGAGGGCAGGATAATCTTGCGCCCACCTTAAATATATGTAAAAAATTAAAACCCTTATATAAATCACTGCTGTGTCAACACCATGCGCGCGATCGACAAAACGCTCTGCATAACGGCCTTAAGCCTTCTTTTCACCGGCTGCGCAGCACCGGAGAAGCCAGTACGGCAAAAACCGGAACCGATCATACGCTACAACGATCCTGTTACATCTCTGTCCTTTAATAAGAAAACCGGCCTGCCGCTCCCCGTTCAGCATGCTTTTATGAATTGTCAGGTTTCAGATTTCCATCTTGGCCATTTGCAATTCAGGCTGATGCGCGCGCAGCGCCGTGCAGGAGAAGGAGAAGATGAAAAAACGCGCGAAGTGCGTATGGCTGTCGAACACTATACCCGCGCCTGTGTCCAGCATCTTGCCTCCCGCATGGTAGACATCTTCCCCTGCCGCTTCGACTCAAAAGCTCATGCCGTGATCGATATGCGCACGGGAGCAGCCCCTCCCAACGTCGAGACCTGCGAACCCGGCCCTTATGCACGACGGCTCGACAACCTGCGCAACGGCGCCTATACGCCTCCAGACGGAAAATTCGCACGCGACCCGCTATCCATCTCTCATCCCCGCCCTGAGGATTAGGCTCTAGAGTGAAGAGCGTGACCTGAGAAAACGGGTCTGCTATAGTTTTGATCGCTTTTGTATTTGCGTTTTATACCGGGAGGACGAGCATACCATGCGTCTAATGATTATCGGTCACCTTGAAGGACATATCTCACAAGCCGGGAAGATCGCGCTTCAGCGCGGGGCGCGGGTTATTCACTGCGAAGACGGTGAACAGGCGCTCGGTGCCCTGCTCAACGGCAAAGGTGCGGACCTTGTTATGATCGACGTGAAGCAAAAGATTGGTGATTTTATTGAGCGGTTGGAAAAAGAGCGCATCTATGTTCCCGTGATCGCCTGCGGCGTGGATAACGACGCACGCGCAGCCGTCAAAGCTATTCAGCAGGGTGCAAAGGAATATGTTCCCCTGCCGCCGGATGCGGAGCTGATCGCTGCGATTTTCGAAGCCGTCGCTGAAGAAGGCAATACGATGATCGCCGCCGATGCGGCCATGCAGCCCGTTGTCAAACTGGCCGACAAGGTCGCTCCGTCCGAGGCAACGATCCTGATCACTGGCGAATCCGGCACGGGGAAAGAAGTGATGAGCCAGTATATTCACCGCAAATCCAAACGCAAAGACGGGCCCTTCATTGCCGTAAACTGTGCCGCGATTCCTGAAAATCTGCTGGAATCGGAGCTATTCGGCCATGAAAAAGGTGCCTTTACCGGTGCGACAGCCCGGCGGATCGGCAAATTCGAGGAATCTCACGGTGGAACGCTCCTGATGGATGAGGTCAGTGAAATGCACCCCTCTCTCCAAGCGAAACTGCTGCGGGCCATTCAGGAAAAAGAGATTACCCGCGTCGGCTCAAACACACCGGTTAAAGTCAATGTCCGGCTGATTGCAACCTCGAACCGCAATCTGGAAGAATCGGTCAAAAAAGGTGAATTCCGGGAAGATCTCTATTTCCGGCTGAATGTCGTCAACCTTGCCCTGCCCGCCCTGCGGGAGCGCCCCGGCGACATTGAAGCCCTCGGCCAGTTCTTTGCCGATAAATATGCCGAAGCCAACTCCATCCCGAAGAAAAAACTCTCCGCCGAAGCCGTGGCCAAGCTTAGAAATTACGGCTGGCGCGGCAATATTCGGGAACTTGAAAATACGATGCACCGCGCAATCCTGATGTCTGCGGAAGATGAATTGGAGGCCGATGCCATCCACCTGCAAGACGGCCCACTCAGCGTACAGGCGGCACCAGCACAGCCGGCCCCTGCCCGTGCACCAGACCCATCCGGTGTTTCTGGTGCCGGTAAACAGGTTCAAAATCCCGGCGCCGTTGAAACACTTGTTGGGCGCACGATCGCTGATGTCGAGCGCGACATGATTATCAGCACATTAGAACATTGTCTGGGAAACCGGACGCATGCCGCCAATATTCTGGGTATTTCCATCCGGACATTGCGCAATAAGCTCAACCAGTACAAGGATGAGGGCGTTAATATCTCTGATACGGGGACATAAAAGCGCTAGCCTGCACTTTCAGCAGAACTTCGGCCTGCGCTAAAGAGCGCATCCACATCGTCTTGGGATGCCGCTTGCCGCTCCAGCTCACATGCCGTATCAGCCGTACCCTCAACCTTAATTCCCATCTTGCTGAGCGCTGTACCCAGACGGTCCTCAATAAGTTGTAAATTCTCAAGCGTTTTGCGAATACGCTGCCCCGTAATATCCTGAAAGGAACAGGCCATGAATATCTCTTCGACATCCCTGTTAATCTCATCAAGGGTGTTTTGGCGCTGCGCCTCATCACACCAATCTCCCCCCATATGCAAGCGGCCTGTAATCCTGTCCGCGGCATCCAGAATACGGTTGGCGGCCTGCTCTGTCATCTCGACAACGGCATCAAGCTCCACCCCCGCATTGGCGGGCGTATTCCCGCCTCCCTTATAGGAAATAGCGTGCAATACCTCTAGGATCTCGGAAAAACGCTTGATAATGCCCTCTTCGGCCATATCGACCTGCTGGGACGTCGCATTGATTTCCATCGAAATTTCATCGAAACGACGAGCAACAAAGCGCTCAATCGCCTCAAGTTGCGCGGCGACAGAGCTAACAGCACCGAAAACTTCTTCCGGTCTGTGGCCGCCCTGCTGCTCTTCTTCTGCGTCTGATATAACCGGTTTTTGGACCGTCATCATTCTCCCCTGTCACACTGTTAATCATCAGCCCTGACTTATGATTGTAACGGGAAGGTCTTAAAGAAAGATCAATATTTTAGGGAAAAAGAGCTCTTAATTCATACCCAAAATAAAGCGCCCTTGGAGTTCGGTGTTCTCTTCCTCTCCGGCAGAGAATAGAATGTTGTAACGATCCTCTGCATAGGACGAAGTTCGAACATTACATATCTCAGGTGGATTGAGCGTGTCAAATGGCGGCTTTGATATCTCCGGCGCAGCTGACCGAAGGCGCTGAGAATCGACAGCTCTCTCAAAGAGGGGTAGGATAACAGCCTCCCTCTCCCGAACAGGTGATTGGAAACGCTTTAACCTTGAATGAATACTAGACATAATTTAAGTGGTATAGACCCAAAATCGCTTTTTGTCCAGAAAAATCAAAAAACCGGAAAAATGCCTCCCTATGTCGCGAACGGTTTTGCGCCCTCACCGGGCTGATAGAGATCAAACACATCAATAATTTCCAGCAGCCGCTCAATCTCCTTTTTGCACTGAACAGCATATTGTTTTGTTGAAACGGGCACGAAGATATCGGAGGCCTCGAACATATCGCCATCATAGGGGATCATCATAAAGATATATTTTTTACGGAAGAGCACAGCCGTCAGAGGGGCTTTTCCAAAAATATCAGCGGCCTCGGAAAGCTCTTTCAAAAGCGACTCGCCAATCAGCAAAGAGGCGCTGCCCGGCTTGCTGGAGAAAATGCGAAAGCGGTTCCAGTCCGGATTAGAGGTCTGGATATTGACCTCTTCCAGGTTTTTCCAGCGTTTTCCAGCGCAGCGCTTGACCATCTCCATATCCGCGGTCACAACCGTATGGCCTTCGATTTTCTCATCCGGGATTTCCAGCAAAGCAAAAATACCGTTAAAAACAGGCTCCCTACCCCGCTTACGCATCAAGCGCCCTTCTGAAAATAGAACTTTGACGCCTTTATATCGCCCCATAAAGCAATCTTCAGCGCTATAAACATCATGCGCCGGTACAACGCCGGTCTTTGCCAGTAAGTCCACGCTGACACCTCGGCGCGGGTAAAAGTGCAATCCCCCTAAGGCCTTGGCCATTTTCGGCATAAAAATCTTTTTATGATCGAGCTTGTAAAGCGCCAGAGGCTGCTCGGCCCAAAAATGCAGGAACAACGGCACGGCGATCGCCAAAATCATAAACAGCACAGCCCGCGCCAGATCGGCTTCCACCAGAAAAAACCAGCCGAAAGCGCCTGCGCCTGCCATCACAGACAAAATCCCGAACGTCGTAGAGATAAAACTGCGCGTCCTGTGCTGCTGCATCCGTTTGAGGCGGAGCGCTTCGCCTTCCTCCACAAGCTCTTCCAGCGCTGCCGTAAACTCGCGGTCCTCCTGCCGCCGGACCTCGTCTTCCGTCGCCTGTTTCTCTTTTTTAGCCCGCCTGTCGAATTCTTTGCCCATCGCCCTTTAGTGTATCACTGAATGCATAAGCGGGCAAAGCCCGTGCCGCAATCTATTGACCTTGCCCATGCCTCGGCGATACAAGAAATGATGAGCACAAAACATCAAAAATACAGACGCACGCGCCTCGTTCAGGCGGGCATTGGCACGGACCCGGCCTATAGCGCCGTTATCCCGCCGCTTTACCTGTCCTCGACCTTTCAGATCGATGGAATAGACGAGCGCGGCCCCTATGAATATTCGCGCACCCGCAACCCGACACGCGACCTGTTAGCCGACGCCCTGACGGAGCTGGAAGGCGGACTCGGCGCCTGCGTGACCTCTTCGGGCATGAGCGCTCTGACATTGCTTTTGCACCTCTTAAACCCGGAAGATTTGATCCTCGCCCCCTATGATTGCTATGGCCGATCTTTCTGGCTGCTGCGCGCGCTGGCGGAGAAAAAGCATTTCCGCCTGAAATTCGTGGATCAATATAGCGATGAGGGCCTTGAAGAGGCTTTTGCCGAGCCGCCCCGCATGGTGCTGATTGAAACACCTTCGAACCCGGTCCTGCGCATTGCCGATATCCGGAAGATCGCAGATAATGCCCATGAAAGCGGCGCGCTGGTTGTGGCAGACAATACGTTCCTCTCCCCCATGCTCCAGCAGCCTTTGGCGCTGGGCGCGGATATCGTCTACCATTCCACGACAAAATTCCTGAACGGCCACAGCGATATCGTTGGCGGAGCCGTAATCGTGAAGGATCAGAAACTACTGGATGAGCTTAACCTGTGGAACAATTCGCTGGGGACAATCGGCGCACCGTTTGATTCCTATATGACGTTGCGCGGCCTGCGGACGCTGGAGCTGCGTATCCACCGCTCACAGGAAAACGCCGGAAAACTGGCCAATTTTCTGAATACGCATAAGGCTGTTGAAAAAGTCTATTATCCGGGCCTGCCATCCCATCCCGGCTATGAGATTGCCAAGCGCCAGCAGGAAGGCTTTGGCGCGATGCTTTCTTTTGAACTCAAAGGCGGACTAGAGGCTGTGAGGTGCTTCACGGAAAACCTGAATGTATTCGCACTGGCGCAGTCGCTCGGCGGCACTGAGAGCCTGATCAACCATCCGGCCAGCATGACGCATGTTTCTATGGGTGCGCAGGCGCGCGCAGAAGCGGGCGTGACAGACGGCCTCCTGCGCCTGTCGGTCGGGATCGAGCATATAGACGATTTGACTGCCGATCTGGAAAACGCTCTGGGCAGAGTTGCATAGGCCTTTTCTGTGATGAAAACCCGGACGCTCCTTTTTGCCAATATCGTTGTTTTTGGGATCATCGCAGGCATAGCGGCCTTCCTTTTTCTGCCGCTGCCACAGGAAAAAGAGCGCCATGACAAGCTTCCCGCCTTCGGGATGGAAGGGCTGGCCTATACGGATTTAAACGACGAGGTGATGATCCTGAACGTTTTTTCGAGCTGGTGCCCGCCCTGCCGCGCCGAGCATCCGCTTTTGCTGAAACTGTCCAAAGAGCACGGTATCCCGCTTTACGGAATCGCTTTTCAGGATACGAAAGAGAATATCGACGCCTATCTGGAAGAGCTTGGCAACCCGTACAAACAAGTTGGTATGGATTATGGCGGCCTGTTGGTTAAGGCCGTCCCTGAAACCATGATCTTAATGAAAGATCATACGATCTACTGGCATGTGCGCGGCCCGCTGAATGAGCAGGTGATTCACGAACAAGTGCTTCCTCTGATCGAAAAACTAAGAAACGGAACAGAACTTCAGTAAGAAAATCTAGCGCAAGCGTGCGCCTGAAGCAGAAATTCGTCCCGGATCGAAAGACGGGCATTTTTTCCCGACACTTTCATATTCTTGCAGCGAGTCTACGGCCTGCTGGCGCTCCTGACGTTCGATGTTCATCTTCTTATACTCAAGGTCGATGAGCTGGCTCACAGTCTTGTTCATCCGGTCCACTGCCGCCTGCCGGTAAGGGGTTGGGATAGGACCGGCGCTAAAACCACGCTCTTTCAAACCGTTATAGACTTTTTGCCCGATGATCTGCGCGTATTTATTGACGATCTGCCGGTCCACATTCACATGTTTCATCTCATGCTCCAGAACGGCCCGGCGCATACAGCTATCGGCATACACCTCTGAGGCGATGACGATCGTCGGGTCAATCGCAATCTCGATATTGATCGTATCATACCAGATGCAGGACGCCCCTTGCGCTGTGAAATCCTTATACCCGACCCGGACGCTCGGCGACATGGATACGGAACCTCTCATAAAGGCCTTCGTATGGGTGATGCTTCCGAAATCGTAAGGGTTAACCGTATCGACGCTCTGAGCCTGCAAGGCGGCCAGATTTTTTGAATAATCGTATTTAATCTCTTCGGATTTCGGAATGACGTTGATCCGTGCAGGCTCCGGCGGCATGCATAAAGACGAAGGCGAGGACGCCGCCATAATCAATAAAGATCCGGCTGTGAGTACGTCAAAAGGCAGCATATACAAAAAACCCCGCTTTACGGCTATATTCAATCCATGCTTATAGTATAGCAGAAAAAATTCGGGAAGCGACAGAGCGCTCCGGGACAACTTGACAGAATAAGGACTTAAACGCATGCATTTGATCGCCTATTTACTCTCTTTGGCCGTGGATATTTATATCCTCGTCATTATTCTGCAGGTGATTATCAGCTGGCTGGTAATTTTCGGCGTGATCAACCTCAACCACCCGCAAGCCCAGAATTTAATGGGCCTGATCAAAAAACTGACGGACCCGGTTTACAAGCCTGTCCAAAAATATATCCCCCCGATCGGAGGGATAGACATCACCCCCCTGATTGTGATTATGGGGCTTTCAATTCTGCGCAGCGTTATCGTGGGCGCACTATACACGCTTTAGGTTTAGGGTATGAATATCATGACGGAAACACGGATTATCGACGGAAAAGCTATCGCCGCGCGTTTACGGGAAGAAATCGCGCAGGAAACAGCGGCAATGGATACGCAGCCCGGCCTAGCGGTTATTCTTGTAGGCGACAACCCGGCCTCACATGTCTACGTACGCAATAAAATCCGAGCCTGCGAAAAGGCCGGTATTAAAAGCTTCGAATCCCGCCTGCCCGTGCAAGCCACGCAGGCCGAAGTCACCGCGGAAATTCAGGCCTTTAACGATAACCCTGCCGTGAACGGCATTTTGCTCCAGCTTCCTGTGCCGGACCATCTGGATGCGGACGCGCTGATCCATATGATCAACCCGGCCAAGGATGTAGACGGGCTGACCTTTATCAATATCGGTAAACTCGTCGCAGGCGATCAAAGCGGCCTTGTTCCCTGTACGCCACAGGGTGCGCTAGCGCTGATCAAAAGCGTAGAGACGGATTTGAGCGGCAAAAATGCTGTTGTCATCGGACGCTCTCTCCTCTTCGGCAAGCCGATGGCGCAGCTTTTGCTGGCTGAGAACTGTACGGTCACCAGCGCCCATTCGCGCACAAAGAATCTGCCTGAAGTCTGCAAACAGGCCGATATCCTTGTCGCTGCCGTAGGTCGGGAGAAAATGGTCAAAGCCGACTGGATCAAGCCGGGCGCGACTGTCATTGATGTCGGCATTAACAGGATGGAAGACGGCAAGCTCTGCGGTGATGTCGATTACGAGGCCGCACTAGGCATAGCGGGTGCAATCACACCGGTTCCCGGCGGTGTCGGGCCGATGACGATCGCCTGCCTGCTGCAAAATACGCTCCGGGCGGCCAAACAAAGCAAATAGCTTTTGACATTTTACGAAATATTATTTAGAGGGTAACGTATTCAGAAGGAAAAACAATACGGAACGGGCGGCCCGCTATGGCTTTGATTTTGGATTTTAATCTCCGGCATTTGCAACAAAGCTTCCTGCATTATTCTCAAAGCGAGACACATCAAGAAGACCAAGAAGCTCTTATTGCCAGACTTAAAGAGGGTCATGCGCCTGAAACGCAGGCAGAGATAAAGGCAGAAACCGAAGAACTCTGTGCAGCCGTATGTACCCTGATTGATCACAGGCTGAACACGCTTTCACTCTGGCAAAAGCAGAAGACGCTTTTTGATAAGAAGTTGATCCCCGTAGAAGAGTTGCTCAGTGTAGCAAAGGTGATGGCAGATCGCGATAACACGCTTGCCCTCACCCCTGAGTACCAAAGAGATACGAGCAGAGACACAATTCCTGAAAGGCTTTTTTCTTTTTATGAGGAAACTCGAAAAAAATTCAATACCTTTAAAGGTGAATACACAGAACTCGACGAAAGAACAAATCAAAAGCATCTGCCGCTGCTCCCCGCCCCTTTAGATTCCAAAGAAAACACCAGTGATCTTTTCAACCGGAAAACCGGCTTGAACAGCCCCGCCACCGCATTAAACGCCTTTGAACACTACATAAACACGACGATGCCGGATGAGGTACAAAATGTTATCCAGACCCTGACCACGGATTTGGAACAGGGTATAGGGATGACTTTGCGCAGAAGCATTGCGTATAGCCAGAAACAAGCGATTGAGCGTACGCGGGACATTCTGAACATTTCAAAACTATGGGCAGCCGGTCTGGAACGGCAACGCCAAGGAAAACAGAATATGACAGCTCTTCTCTCCGATCTCCAGCGTCTTTTGGGACACCGCAAACAGGTCCCCGATATAAACAGAGAGCATCTTCCAGCAATGCTTTTAAAGCACTGGGAGAGCGCTGAAAAAATTCATGAGAACACAAAAAACGCTGTTAATACGTTCTACTATCATACGGAGCAAACCTCAAACCCCGCCGAACGTAAAGTCATTCCTCTTTTCCAGCAGCGCCCCCCGTCTCAATAAGGCCTATATAGCCAAGCTCATATATTGAGGCTCTAATAGATCATCACCCGGAACGGCGTATAATCCTGTATCTCTGCGAGTGCGCGCCCGCGAGCGTCATAGAGGGATTTGAATTTCATGTGATATTGCATATCCTTGAAAGACAGAATGGGGTCTTTATAGCTATACGCGTTCGGACCGATCTCCAGCAGATAGGCGAGCAAATTCTCGTTATTTTCAAGCCAGCTCCCGCACTCGGCCATAAAGGCACGCGATACCCCCCTATTATATTTAAAGAGCTGGCCATACTGGCGCGATAAAGACGGGTCCGCCGCAATTTCAGTTTCCAGCGCCCCGATCTCTTCATCCAGTTTTTTACGCCAGTAGCGCAGGATAATCTTCGCCGCCCTGATATTTTTTAGCTCCGCCTTAATCCGCGCCGGATCGCCTAAAACCTCCGGTCCTGCAACATGCGCCATATAGCGGCGCATCTCATAGCCGTAATGGTCATATTCCGGCGGTACATCAATGACAATCCCGTGTAAAAGCTCGTCAATCCGGCCCTGCACAGTTGGCGGGCGTGGAATTTCAAGAAATTTGACCTGCGGCATATTCGGTTCGGGCAGCGGCTTATAAGCCAGTACATCCTCCAGGGATTCGATCCCCGCCCCATCAGGTGAAGGCAAAGGCACAGGCGGCATATCGGCGCCGCCGCGCTGGCGCAGGATAAAGCCGCCAACCTCCTGCGCACCCGCGCTTTGCGGGAAAAGCAAGCACCATAAGAGCAACGCCCCCACCCAAAACCGAAATCGCGATAGATCGTTCATGCTTCTATTATAGCGGAGAATTTTACCGGTGCACCAGAATCCTGCTTTCGTGCTTTCATAAAAAAGGAACGCCTGGCGCTTTAGCCTGTTAATCCTGCGACAAATCCAAATCCATTTGGGGACTACGGTGCCCTTTTCGAAGCGGTGGTTCATATGCCGGATTTGACGCCATAACAGTCCGCACCTGTTCATCAACCGCAGGAAAATGCCCGTCACCGGCAACACACCGCCCGGTTTCATGAGCGTTCTTCAACGTTTGACTATAATACCGCTCTTGATTTTTCTGCACCTCCGGCAAAGCAAGCAGACGCATATGCGGCAACATCGGCGCATCAGACAGCCAATCCGGATACACCAACAGATGCAAATGCGGCGTACCCTGCTCTACATGATCCGTCATAGATGTGCCGTATAAATGCATCCCGTTGGAGTTGCCGGCTTGCCCCTTAGAGCGATCTACCCCATCGGCAAATTTATGCCCATAAGTATTAAGCATACCGGCTATTTGGGCTTGCTGCGGTATTTTGCCCATTGGCGTCAGCTTTGTAACATCAAAGGACACACATTCAACATTTGCACCCAGCGTCGCCTCAAATATATTTTTTTGCTCTTCGATGTGGCGAACTAAATCCTCATCTACCAATAAATTGCCGTCTTTATCTTCCGGCTTAATCTGAATACCGATCTGATGCCCCATAGCCTGAATTTCACGGATAGTATCCTGAACTTTTTGATCGTTAACAGTGTAAAAACCGCTATCAAAATTAAAGAAAAATGTCGATTGAACGCCCAGCTCCTGCTCAATTTTTGCCATTTTCAAAGCCTGAGACGGTGAAAAGGCAACATCATGCCTTAAAATCACGCTTTTCTCATGCTGTTCCTCTGTATCATATTGGACAGGCTCGTACCCCGCATCCAACAAGGTCTGAATCTGCTCTTTATAGGCGGCAAGCGTAAAATTATTCGGATCGTATAAATGGTCTGGTAATGCCTTGCCGTTAAAACATAATGCTCCGTTCTCGACATACATTGCGGGATTTTGCGGGGCCATAACTCTTCACTCCATTAAAATTTAAATACAGGGTGCTAAGCATACAAGCAAATACGAAATATGTCAAAAAACCCACTATCCCGAGCCAAAGCGTTTTCGTAAGAAATTTACTGCTCCCACAATTTTACACGTCCCGCTTCCAGAGCGTATTCACCTTATAATTGATATAGAGCGCACCGAACAGGAAGGCCCATAACTTGCTGCTCCATAGCGGCGTTCTTTTCGCAGCGCCGAGCAAGTAATTCAGCCTTGTACACATCATAAAAGCCCAGAAGATAACAGACAGGCCAAAGAGCATATCCCCGCCCGCTGAAAAAGCGGCGACAGTGGGATCATCCTCCCCGTAGATCAAATCCACAACATCGATTGCAGCGCTCACAAAGGCAATGACCAGTATAAACTGGATAAACCCTTCCTTGATCCGGTGCCCGGGCGTTGTGAGATACTCGTTCAAAGCCCGGCTCTGCCTCTTGATATAAAAGGCCGTATATATCCCGAGCGTAATGATGCTCAAGAACACGAGACGCCACGTGCTTTCACTTTTGAGCGCCTCGATAATCTCTTTCTGGTGAGGGGCCAGCATCCCTGTACCCTACTCCCCTTGTGCGACCGTAAATCCGGGCACGCCGTCGAATGTATGGAGCATCACGGCCTTTGTGAAGTTCAGTCCGGCCTCATTCATCCGCTGAAGCAGCGCAACGACCTGCGAGGTTTTAACTGGCTCGCCCTCCTGCCCGCCCATAAAGCGCAACCGCCAGTTATCGGCGCAGAACGTCTCTGGCCTCCCGTTCGGCCAGACTTTCGTTCCGCGGTTAGAGATCATGGTCAGCTTTAAGTCTTCGTTGATACAGGCCGCCTCCAACTCGCCGACCAGCAGTTCGACAGAGCCGGTCCAGTTGATATTAATGTCCACGCCGACCCGCTCCTTTTTCTCTTCCTTGCGAGGTTTGAGCGGCGGAAGCTTCATCCCGCCCGCAGGCACAGCGCTGTAATCCTGCACCGGCAGTTTTTCAGGACCAGACCCCAGCCGCTCGATAACCGCCTTTGCAAAATCTGCCGTACCGGCCTTTTCCACACTTTTACCTGCGCGGAAAATATCACCCGGATGGATACCGTCCTCAATCGTCTTAAGCCACGCATTGTGAATTTTTGCCGCGACATCGCCCTGCCCGATATGAACCAGCATCATCACCGCACCAAGCAAGAGGCCCGAAGGGTTGGCGATCCCCTGCCCCGCAATATCCGGGGCGGAGCCGTGCACAGCCTCGAACATGCCGAAATCAATACCGACGTTACTAGAGCCGCCCAGCCCGACCGAGCCGGTCACTTCTGCGGCAATATCCGAGACAATATCGCCGTACAAATTCGGCAGCACAATCACGTCGAACAAATGCGGCGCACTGGCGACCTTGGCCGCACCGATATCTATAATCATATGGTTTTGTTCGATCTCCGGATATTCCGCGCCGATCTCGTCAAAGACCTTATGAAACAGGCCGTCGGACATCTTCATGATATTGTCCTTGGACATGCAGGTCACTTTCTTGCGGCCATTCGCCTTCGCATATTCAAACGCATAGCGCACGATCCGCTCGGTGCCGGGGCGCGTAATGATCTTGAGAGAGGCCATCACATCCTGCGACTGACGGTATTCGATCCCGCCATAAAGATCTTCCTCATTTTCCCGGATGATAACCAGATCCATATTCGGATGGTTCGTGTCTACATAAGGCGCGTAAGAGACACACGGACGTACGTTGGCAAACAGGCCCAGACTTTTCCGAATCGTCACGTTCAACGATTTGAACCCGCCTCCTTGCGGCGTCGTGATCGGGGCCTTCAGGAACACTTTCGTACGCTGGAGCGAAGCCCATGCGCTATCCTCGATTCCGTTTTTGACACCACGCTCATAGACGGCCTTCCCGATTTCAATCTCTTCAATGTCAAGGCTTGCCCCGGCAGCCTCCAGAATACGGAGCGTCGCGTCCATAATCTCCGGGCCTATCCCGTCCCCGCGTGCAACCGTAATGGGTGTTTTCATGCTCATATTTAAATCCTCCGGCTTGAGAAACGGCTTAAGAAAAAACCGGGACGAACGCCCGAAAAAACTGATACGAAGCACTCTACAGGATTTTCGCCCCGCCAGCCAGAGGCAACAGATTTGTGGATATGTTTATTGTAAAATTTGACTCAAGCGACCCAAATACGCTATAAATGGCATCATAAAATATATATAAAAATACATTAACAGGGTATCTATGTCAGAAGAGGTAACAAATTTAAAAAACGCCTTTTATATGGTCCAGAATGGAAATTCCGTTGCGCGAGATCACAAAACTCTGCTGGATACGCTGAGTCCGCACTCAGAATCGAAAGAAGCGCGAACCTATTTTTCTCTTTTCACCAAAGCTCTGGACGAAGCAGAACTTCGATCAAATAGCGTCGATATACGCATACCTCGAACGAATGATGGGCGCAGCTTCCGCGACGATCCATCCAAGCCCTTGGGCATATCAATAGTCTTCGACTTAATGAGCCAGCCGCGCCCCCTGAAAGACCCTACCCCATATGGATTTGTTGGCCCGCTCTCCGAAAGGGAAAGATCTATCCAAAATAACCCTACCGGGGCGGCATTTCTGGAAGCTCTAGGGGCCGATCCTGTTCACGCAGATCAAATTCGTCTAAACATAAAGAACACTGAGGGTAAATTTGTGCGGGACGGCAATGATCCAGACGGTTTTCGTTACGATGGGGGGAGCTATGTTACCCGCTTAGAAATCCCCTTCGAATCGGCAGCTCTTAATCAGGTTGTGGCAGTTCTTGACCACAAGGTTGCCGAGCGCAAGGATTTTGAAAAGCGCCTTGAGAACGGCCCGATAGGTAACTATTTCATATCCCTTTCTGACGAAGCAAAAGACGGCATAGTTTCAGTTATAATGGCTCATAAGGAGGAAACCTCTATTGGTAGGCTGCTTGAGCCACTTTCTCCTACTGAACCGGGCACAGAAAATACACAAAATATCCCCGGATGGCTTGACACGCTGATTTCTCAGCTCACCATAAGTGAGACGCGCGAGCCCGGCGGAAACAATAATACCTTTTCCCCCACCTAATCATTCCAGACGATAACCTCTTTGGCCTTAACCGGAGAAGGAGGTGAGGGGAGTGTCGATTGTGAAAACGGAAGGATCTTTTTGTCCTCCGAGCGTTTGTAAACGTAAATTCCGAGCACGGACAGCCCGACGGCCCAGATCGCACTGAGGCTGCCCATCGCGCTCATAACCGCTCCGGCCCTTTCCGTGTCGAAAATAATCACATAGGCCACCCCGAACATCTGCGCCGCCCAGGTCAGGGCCATGAGATACCCGAAAGTCGGGCGCATCCGGCGGATATACGTGTCGTCGGACACAATCTCCGCCCGCAGCGACCGGTTGATCTCCGACAAGTTTGCCGTATTTTCCTCCAGCTTCATCCGCGCCATGGCCTCGGCGTGACGATTAGCCTCCGCGACCTGATCGGGCGTCACCTGACCGGCCCGAATCGCCGCATCCACAGCGTCCAGAGCCTTCGACGCACCCTTCGTCACGGGTGTATCCACGCTGCCCAGCGCTTCGGATAAAAGCCTGACCAGAACGGGCAGCCCGATGCTCGTTAATATTGTCGAAGCCATTTCAAAATCTCCTGTTTTTTAACCTTTACACCAGCCGGTAAAACACATGCCGCCCGATCACGGCGCTCGGACTTTCCCCCTTCGCCCAGTAGGGCGCGATACTGTCCGCATGATAATGCGTCGCGCCGTGCGTCATATCCTCGAGCGCGCCGATAACGGCCCGCCGGGCGATCCGCAGCGCAGTCGCGAAGTATAAATCGCTCTCATCCACGCTTTGCAGCTTCCGGAAATTTGGGTCAGACCGGTTCCACGCGCTGAACTGATAGGGTTTCTGGCAGACCTGAATGACATCGCTCCCCCACCAGTATGAACCCTTCACCTTTGCGATGTTCACCCGGTTGAGCACGACGCAGGCCACGGCCTTCATCCCCTCCGTACCTTCGCCCCGCGCTTCCCCCCAAAGGGTGCGTGCGAGAATATCCACCTCAAGCTGACGGTAAAAAGCCGCCGCCTCGTCATATTCAGCCCCGGAAACCGGAGCTGAGCCAATTAATCTTGGTTTTTTCATGGAACTGTCCTTGTTTGATAGTTGAAACGCGAAGACGCGAAGAGCCGTTAACACAACCCGTCACTCCCGCGGCCCTGCGCAGCAGGGCTTAAACGGCGGGAGTCCACAAAAGCGAGCGGCTTTGCCGCTCACATATGGATCCCGTTTGTGCGAGCGCCCTTCGGGCGCGCCAACGGGATGACGTGGTCGTTTGTAAATGACGCTTCGCGTCTTCGCGTTTAAATCACTTTTTTGACACCCGCTCCGCACTTGCCGCCTCAGCTTTCAGCGCCGTGGTATCCAATTTCGCCTCTATGCGCAAAAGGTGAGAGGTCAGCCGCCCCTCAAGCTCCCGCAAATCGCTGTGAGAGGCGTAATTCTTCGCCACCTCCAACTTAAACGCGGACAGCGCATCGCGAAGCTGGGTCGAGCGCTGTTCCAAAAGACTCTGAACGTGAGAAAGCGCGTTTTCACCCTCGGTCCGCGTCCGCCAGATGAGCCAAAATAACCCGCCCATCACCGGGAATTCAAACATGCCGATCCACCAGATCAGCTCTTGTGAAAATATGGTCATTTTAATTCCTCCTGACCTTGAAACGTTGAAGCTGAAACAAGTATCCACATCGCAATGAATCTCCGGCAGGGTGAAATATTCACCCTGCCGCTTTCCTGCAAAATCTGATAAGGAGCGAATCAAACCTCAAATCCGATATCCGCCTTGTGCGGCCCCGTGTTTTTCATCCAGCGGTGAGGCCCGCCAGCCGCGCCATAGAGCTTTTTGAGGCGTACAGGCTGGAGCGATAACGCCCCAGCCACGGCATCCAGCCCGTCATCGTGACCGCGTTTTGTTCCCGGCCGCCATTCACGCATTTCGCTCATAAAGGGCGTTTCGCACACGGATTTATGCGCATAGAGCCGCCGCGCCGCCAGCACCGCATCGAACGCCTCCAGAATGCGGAGATCCTTGGCCCGGCTGCTGCTGGCCTCCTGCACGGCGCAGGGGATATTGGCCCGCGCGATCTCGTTGCGCAAAATCGCGGGCAGAAATTTCCCGATCCCGTTCGTCTCAACCGTGAGCGAAGGCAGCATCAATTCTTTAGCAATGCCCGCCACGATCCGGCATTGCTGCGTGGCTTCATCTTCGCCTGAACGCTCCGCAATCTTAAGATATTCCAGCCGGTGCAAATAGCTATTCCCCTCATCATCGGCGAACAAACAGGCCAGAACACTCCGGTCGCCGCTTGCGCTCCCGAAGGCCGGGTCCCACCACGCGCTCGCCGAGGCCATCACCCTGCCGCCCACATGGGCTTGCCTCAGCTCCTTAGCGTAATGAAACTCGCCCTCGTAAATCCGCAGTAAATCCGGGTCAAGGCGCCCTTCCGCGATATTCACGGGTTTGAGCATCATTTGCGAGGCGAACTTGTTCGGCCCCGTATGGGCCTTCATCCGGGTAATATCGCCCTCGCCGTAACGCTCCGGCCAAACGCTCTGTCCGCCCGCATCAAGAACGGGCAGCTCCAGCCGCGTAAAATCATGCAGGAAGGCGCGCTCCTCACCAATATCCGTGCGCGGCCCGTCCGCATAGATCGTGTAGTAATTATGCGGCGTGCCGATATAAAGCTGCCGCCCGCCGGGCACGAGCACGTAATCCAGCTCCAGAAGGCGCTCACGCAGTTCCGCTCGTTTTTCGGCGCTGTCGCAGGTGAGAGGCACCTCCACATCGTCACAGAGAATAAGATCCGCCCGGCTGCCCGTGATGTTCGAGCCGATCCCTC
>JAGRKA010000015.1 GCA_020442475.1 Alphaproteobacteria bacterium
TATCGGCTATGTGAAGGACGGCAAGGGTATCAAGCTCGGCAAGGCCGATAAGCCGGAAGACCAGAAATGGATGGAAATCCTCGGCGCGGGGATGGTTCATCCCAACGTGCTGCGCAATTGCGGGATCGACCCGGACGAATATCAGGGCTTCGCCTTCGGGATGGGGCTGGAGCGCGCGACAATGCTCAAATACGGTATTCCGGACTTGCGGACGTTCTTCGACAGCGATACGCGCTGGCTGGACCATTACGGGTTCGACCCGCTGGAACGTCCCAACGCGGCAACGGAATCTTAGAAATTCATAAGGTTATCGGATATCCAGAGAACCGGGTTCGAGCATAAACGGAAAATAGATATATGAGCGATGATAACGGCCTGAGGAGCCAATTCGAAAAACCCTCCCTTCCTTCAAATATCTATCTGGCTATTTTATATGTTCTGGACAAAAAGCCGAACCAGTCTTTGTCGGATATAAAAAATAGCCTTAACCAGAAAGGTTTCGAGAGAAAAGCTGGTTTAGGGGTAACCGCAATGTGCATTCGCCATCTTACTGAAAAACAAATGGTTTTTGTTTCAGGGACAACAGAAATTGGTACGAACAGATACAGAGCTACAGACTTGGGAATAGATTGCCTTAATGAAAAGGAGGAGAATATCCTTGATACATTGCTTCCTCCGGGACAAAATGAAGGTCTTGATCCCATTTTGGCTGTACCCAATTCAACAGGCCGTAATCGCCAAACTCAATCCTTTGGGCCTTCTAACTTTTAGGCTCCGGGGATTTGCCCCTATTTTCGTAGTATGGCTGAAATATCCGAATCCATCCACACAAGCATAATATCTGTAAAAACCCGTGGATAGTCTTGCCCCGGTTATTCACAGGGGAGACTGCGCTTCTTACAATCGTATGGAGCAGTAATATAAAAACGTGATTTTTCATGCGGTTGCGCATTTTTTGTCTGATAGTTTGCGCCTTGTTTGCAACAATGGCCGGGTCCGCCCTCGCACAACCCGCATCCGTTGTCTATCCGCCCTGGATGAAAGGGGAGGAGGCTCTTGCAAACCGGTTTGCGGATCCCTCTGAAACGCAAGGCCATGAAGGTACCGGAAGCACTAGCAATACGCGAATAGCGGCTAGAACCGCGCAAAGCGGAGCGTCTGGTGCGCCGGGCCGCTCTCAGCGCATGTATACAGACTCTCATGCATCCAGTTCACCGCGGGCGCAATATGGCACCCTCCCCAAAGGCTCAGTACCGGGGGTTACGGCGCCCTCTGCCCTCGAACGCATGTATGCGCAGCGAATCACCGATGAGCCGATGCAGTTCGGTTATGATTTATTCGGCGTGCCTGCGCCTGAAACGCAAAGCCTGCTGGATAATCTCTCGGAAACACCCTCTGGTGCGGTGCAGGATGATTTCATCCTGCATGAAGGGGATGAAATTGAAGTCCTTTTCACCGGCCAGCGGACCGATCGTGGCCTGTATAAGATCAACACGCAAGGGCTGGTCCTGATTCAGGATTTTCCTCCTATTCCGGCGGCCGGACGTTCAATCGGCCAGCTCCGCGTTTCCATTGAGGCGGCGGCCAAACATCTTTACAACACGGAAGCCTACGTATCTCTGTCTTCCGTACGGCAAATCGGCGTACTGGTCGTAGGGCACGTCAAACGGCCGGGACGGCAAAATTTGACGGTCTTCCATACGGCGCTGGATGCGCTGATGAAAGCGGGCGGTGTCCAAAAAACAGGCTCTCTACGCCAGATCAAGCTGGTGCGCGGCGGGCGCAGCACGATAATTGACCTGTACGCCTTGCTGTTGCATGGCGGGTCGTCGCCGGATTTGCGCCTGCGTGACGGAGACCGGATTATCGTGCCCTCAATCGGCCCGACTGTTGCCGTAACGGGGGAAGTCAAACGCCCCGGTATTTTCGAAATTTTACCCGCTATGCAGGGTATGCGCCACACACCGGATACACGCAGCGAAAAGCTGACTTTGAACGATATGCTGGAGTTGGGCGGCGGAGTCATGGCGCCGGGTGAGAATCGCTTTATTCGGCTGGATGTCGATACGCTGGGACGTGAGCAGGCCAGCGAAGTCAACGCGCCCTTTGAGCCGCTCTTTGGTGATGGCTCCATTCTGGCGGTGGCCCGGGGTGCAGAAAAGCGAACCGGAACGGTCGAGCTGCAAGGCCATACCCGCAGACCCGGCCTGCACGCTTTGAACGAAAATCCAACACTATCCGCCCTATTACCGAACGCGGAAAGCCTCGGTCCCGATATCTATCCTCTGATCGGCGTGATCGAACGGCAGGACCCTGAACAACTGACCCAAATCCTGCTACCCTTCCCGCTTCGGCTTGTGCTTAGCGGTGATTTCGACCGCAAGCTGGAAGACGGAGATGTCGTTCATCTTTTTTCTACCGTACAAATTCGCCGTCTGGCGGAAGAGAGAATTCCCGAAGCCGGGACTGAGGACAATGATGTCGGCTCCCGCAATGGGCCGGATCGCGGCCCGGATTTCATCGACGATCCGGATATCGCCTCCTTTCTGACCGAACGCTCAAGCTTTGTACGCGGCGCCGTCCGCCGCCCGGGGGCCTATCCGGTCGCGGAAGGTACGACACTGGAGACGCTTCTTTCTGTCGCGGGCGGCCTGACCCTTGAGGCCAGTACGCACGGCATAGAGATCACCTCGGCCTTACAAGGTGAGGGGCACCAGAAAAACGGGCGCTCCGGTACGCGCCGCCTGACGCTTGATTTGCGGGAGAGCAGCCCAAAAGATATCGCAATCGGTCCCGGCGATTCTGTGCGGGTAGGCCGTAAATTCCGCAAAGTCGAAAATAAGAGCGTCCTGATCATGGGTGAGGTCCGCAATCCGGGCCGTTACGGACTGATGCCGGGCGACAAAATGTCCGATTTGCTGGAGCGGGCTGGTGGCCTGACAGAGCAAGCCTACCCATATGGCGCCATTTTTAGCCGTGAATCGGAGCGCCGGGCTGAAGAATCCCGCTTCCAAGCACAGGCGCGGGATATGGAACGCTCCATCGCTGCCGCGCTTGACAGCGATGAAGATAAACTCGATGCAGGAAAAATTGCCCAAGCCCGCGCACTGGCTTCCGAATTGCGGGAGGCTGAAGCGGTAGGGCGGATCACTGTCGAAGCCGATCCGGGCGTCCTTACCACCAAGCCGGAGCTGGATATTCTTCTGGAAACCGGCGACCGTGTCTTTATTCCCAAGCGCTCCTTAAATGTGCGGGTTCACGGCGAGGTACTCTCCCCGGCCAGTTTGCAATTCCGCGAAGGCAAAACACCG
This sequence comes from Alphaproteobacteria bacterium, assembly GCA_020442475.1. Classification (GTDB taxonomy): domain Bacteria; phylum Pseudomonadota; class Alphaproteobacteria; order Micavibrionales; family Micavibrionaceae; genus JAGRKA01. The sequence goes on from JAGRKA010000015.1 coordinate 3,312, forward strand.
CTGGATTATATCGAGCAGGCGGGGGGCTTTACTTTTCATGCAGACAAGGATCGCACCTTCGTTCTGTTCCCAGACGGCAGCGCGCAGCCCTTGCAGGTCAGCCCGTGGAATCACAGAGCCAGCTTTATCCCACCCGGCGCGACCATTATCGTCCCGCGCGATCCCAAACCATTCGACTTCATCGAAAGCGCAAAAGATGTCAGCCAGATTCTTAGCAATCTGGCGATCACAGCGATCTTTATCGACGATGTTCGCGACGATTAACGCTTTCATGATTTAATTTTGCTCTATCTGTGATAAAACGGCACCTATGTCCAAGATCAAAATTCGTCCTGTTGAGCCCGGAGATTTTCCCTCATGGCTGCCCTTGTGGGACGGCAATAATCTCGGGCGGCGGGATGAGGCCGTTACAACCGAGACTTGGTCACGGCTGACCGATCCTGATTTTCCCGTGTACGGCCTTGTGGCGGAAAACCCGGACGGCGCGTTAGCGGGGTTGGTCCATTATATCTTGCACTATACGACCGGTGCGGTTGCACCTGTTTGCTACATGCAGGATCTTTATGTCTCGCCGGATTACAGACAGCACGGGATCGGCCGAAAGCTGGTCCGTGCGCTGGCGGACCAAGGGCAAAAAGAAAAATGGGCGCGGCTTTACTGGCTGGCCGAAGCCGATAACAAGGCCGCGCAGGCGCTCTATAAAGATTTCGGAATCAAGCTCGATTTTACGCTGCATGTTTTGCGCACGGGATAGCGTATAACCTTATGCGCCGTTCATGGCCTGCGTCATATTGATATTGGCTATTTTCTCTTGTACTTTCGGGCCTTGCTCGGGGCCATCGGGTTTTGGTTCGGCCTCCGGCCCTTTCGCAGCAACGGCAAAGGTACTATCGCTGAGTTTGTTCTGCTTTGCGGCTGCAGCACCATAACCGTTGACAATATTGTCTTTCCACGCATCCGGCCTGTTGGCATCGACAAGGTTGTTTTCCTGTTCCAGCTTTGCAGCCCGTGCATGCTCGATAAAAGCTTCAATGCTGGTCGTTCGCGGGTCAAAGCCGCGCTCTTGGGCAAAGGCCTCAAAGGCCGCCCGTGTAAGCTGCCCTTCAAGCCCGTCTGCCATTCTTTCTTCACCGTTCGCAGCGGTATAGGTCATCATTTTTGCGTATTTGGGATCCACCGCCGCCAGCGCATGCTGAGCCGCCTGAAGATTGAGATGATAGGCTTCTGAGTTATTTCCAGACCCCTCGATAGCCATACGGGCCGGGGATGTCTGGCCGGTCAGAACAGGGGTACCTGAATCCGCTTTCTGGTCGTCTGGAAGAGGCTGCATTTCAACCGGCTGCTGATCCGGCACAGCGGAAAATTGAGGCCCGCTCTCTGTTGATTGCTCCTGAGACGTTTGTTGTGTTATTTGTTCTGCTTGTGCAGCTTCCGGCTTAGACGGCGCAGCTGCCGCCATACCGCGCCTTTGCCGATGTTCTTCGACAATCGCGGTGTGCCCTTGTTCCTCATAGGACTCCATCCAGCTTTTAAAATCGCTGTCATGAAGTAAAACCGTATCCATACCGAGCGCCTTCGGGTCGGCAACAGGCTGGATGTCGAGCTGGTGATCGGCAGTTCTGGTCGCTAAAAAATGATGATCGCCGCTGCGGAACAGCATGCTGGGATTTTTCTGATTGGCCTCAATGCCCATGGTGGTCTGCATCATCTGCTCTTCAAGCTGTGTGGGCGTATCGACCGGATATTCGGATTGCACCGCTTGGGATGTCGGCGCTGCTTCCGCACGCGGCGTGGTTTCCGGTGCAGCTCTTGCGCTGCGCTCCGGCACGTTCATCTGGACCTGAACTGTACCGGCGGGAATCGTATCGCCCTTCTGAAGTTGAGAGATTTTAAACTCCCCGCCTTCAACCTGCGCAAGCCAGGTTCGCCCATTATCCTGATTATGAAACATGACGGGCGGCATGTTACCGCGGGTTAAACTGTTTTGGCGCGCATGAGCATTCGCAAAATCTATAATCGCTTCACGCTCATCCAATGTCGGTTGCACAGGAGCGGGCGCTTGCTTGATTTCGGGATAAGGAGTCCGGATATAGGCGGATACGCGGTCTTGATACCCTTCCGGTCCGCTGATCGGCTTTATCTGCAAGCTTGCATCTTCATTGCGAATAACAAAAACATGTTTGCTTGAACCGTCTTTTTGCTGGAACTCAAACAGGGTGTCCCCGACATTTTTATTCCCCTCATAATGCTTCATGATCAAAGACGTTTCCCAACCATCTAACTGCGTCGGCGACCGGCCATCAGCTTGCGGGGAAGAGGGCGGAGTCGGATCAATGGGGGCATGACGGTCGGGGAAAGTCCGTGCAACGTTGTAACCGCCCTTTTCAGTTCTGAAAGTAAATCTTCTCTGATTATCGCGGGCGGGTTGAAGCTGAAGCTCCATCTCCCCGTCTTTGAGCGTATCAACCCTGACTTTTTCGCCTGCCATAAACCTGTCCAACTGAGCTTGCGTCATGGACGCGCCGTAGCGGCTTAAATCTTTATGTAACTGCCGTTGGAGAGGGTCCTCAAAGGTTACACCCTGCTGCCTTTGTGGCTGCTGCTGGAAGTATCCCCGGGCTTCTTTACCGATATCCACTTCTTTATCAGGGGCTTGCGGTTCACGCTCGCTCATAGATAGACCCTCTTACTCTTTGTCGCTGCGGTTTTGATTGTGGCGAAAGCACACAGCGATTCTTTCTTTTTTATATAAAGTACCCTTAATATCTTAAGATAGTGTTAAGATTTTGGTGGGCAGGCTCTTGAAGAAGACGCAAAATTAGATGCCTTCCATATTGTTTTTTCTGCGTAATCCGTTAAAAATACCGCTCTTGAGCCTATAAAGAGATGAAAGACCGGACCCATGAAATTCACGCTGGAGTGGTTAAAAGACCATCTGGACACAGACGCCACGCCTGAGGCGATCGGCGAAAAGCTCACGGCCATAGGGCTGGAGCTGGAAGCGCTGGAGGACCGGGCAAAACTATACGCACCGTTTAAGGCCGCCTATGTCGAAAAGGCCGAGCCGCACCCGGATGCCGACCGGTTACAAATCTGTACCGTGCAAACCGCCGATCACGGCACGATGAAGGTCGTATGCGGTGCACCGAACGCCCGTGCGGGGATGACCGGCATCTTTGCGCCGGAAGGCTCCACCATTCCGGGGACGGGAACGGTTCTGAAAAAGGGCCTGATCAGAGGCGTTGAAAGCTGCGGCATGCTGGTGTCAGAGCGGGAGATGGGCCTCTCAGACGAGCATGAGGGCATTATCGATTTGCCGCAAGGCACAAAAATCGGGACGCCGTTTGCAGAACTGTTCGGGTTGGATGAGCCGGTTTTTGAAATCGCGCTGACCCCCAACCGTGCCGATTGTGCGGGCGTATACGGAATCGCGCGCGATCTGGCTGCTGCCGGGCTGGGGACGCTGAAAACCCCGGATAGCAGCCCCGTCAAGGGTGAGGCCGGGCCTTGTCCTGTTTCCATCACCATCGAAGATAAAGAAGGCTGTCCGCTCTTTTGGGGACGGCTTATCAGGGGCGTAAAAAACGGCCCCTCTCCGGCATGGTTACAAAACCGCCTCAAAGCCATCGGCTTGCGGCCGATATCCGCACTGGTGGATATTACGAATTTGATGGCTTTTTCCTATGCGCGGCCCCTGCACGTCTATGATGCAGACTGCTTACGCGGCGGGATCACGGTCCGGGAAGCCAAAGCAGGCGAGACATTCGAGGCGCTCAACGATAAAAGCTATGAAACGCAAGGCGGCGAAGTCGCTATTTGCGATGAAAGCGGCCTGATCGGGCTGGGTGGGATCGTTGGCGGCGTTTCGACCGGGTGCACGGAAGAAACGGTGAATGTGCTGCTCGAGGCCGCCTATTTCGATCCGATGCGGATCGCCCGCACGGGCCGAAATCTGGGGATCGACAGCGATGCGCGTTATCGCTTCGAACGCGGCGTAGACCCGGAATTTACACGTGCCGGAGCGGAGATCGCCACGCGCCTTATTCTGGAGCTGTGCGGCGGAGAAGCAAGCGACATTGTGCAGGCCGGAGACGTGCCGTCTTGGCAGCACAATATCGAATATGATCCGGCTTACGTGAAGACGTTAATCGGATTGGACGTTCCAGCAAAAGAGCAGGCAGACATCCTTGGCGCGCTGGGCTTCGAGGTTGCGGGAAACGGACCATTTCAGGTGACACCGCCCTCATGGCGCGATGATATTGAGGGCCGCGCTGATTTGACGGAGGAAATCATCCGTATCGTCGGGTTCGACCGTATCCCGGCTGTATCCGTACGCAGCGAAAACGCCGTACCCGCCGCGGCAGAAGCCCCCATGACCGCACGCGGACGCAAAGCCAGAGCGGCGTTGTCCGGACGTGGCTTCAATGAATGTATTACCTGGTCTTTCCTGAACCGGACACAGGCCCTTGTCTTTGGTGCGAACGATAATGTGATTAAAGCGCTGACGCTTAAAAACCCGATTTCCTCGGAAATGGATGTAATGCGCCCGTCTCTGCTGGCCAATCTACTGGAGGCGGCAAAGCGAAACGCCGATCAGGGCTATGCGGATGTGCGGCTCTGTGAAATCGGACCAGCCTTCCGTTCACCGAAACCGGACGGGCAAGAGATCGTTGCTGCGGGGCTACGTGCCGGCCAGAATAGCCCGCGCCACTGGGGTGATCCGAATGCGGCGCGTACGCCTGACCTGTACGACGCCAAGGCCGATGCGATCGCCGTTCTGGAAGCCTGCGGTGCGCCCGGTGAAAATGCGCAAGTCACGCGCGATGCCCCCGGTTATTATCATCCGGGCCGCTCAGGTGCTCTGCGGCTGGGGCCAAATCTGCTGGCCGTTTTCGGCGAGCTGCACCCGGCTATTCTCGAAGAGGCGGGTCTAAAGGGCCGTGTATGCGGGTTCGAAGTCTTCTTACAGAACGTCCCGGCGCCACGCAAAAAAACAGGCACGGAAAAGCCGCTTTTGACGCTGGAGCCGCTTCAGCCGGTGTCCCGCGACTTTGCGTTCTTGGTGGATGCCGCTGTTCCGGCGGAAGATATGATCCGCGCGGCGAAATCCGCTGATAAGGCCTTGATCCAAAGCGCCTCTGTCTTCGATATCTATACCGGCAAGGGTGTCGAGCCCGGCAAAAAATCCATCGCTCTAAATGTCGTGCTGCAACCGAAGAATGAAAGCCTGACGGATAACGATCTTGAAAGCCTGATGGATAAAATCGCCGGCGCGGTTGAGAAGAAAACAGGCGGAATGTTGCGAGGATAGAGGTTGTCTTGGCCTATCTCTGAGCAGTTCTCGTTTGAGCGCAATTCTGTTTTTTTAAATTCGAAACGGACCGTATGTTATCCATTTCCTTGGCAACCCGACGCTCGAAGCGGCGATAGGATGCCGAAGCCGTGAGCGGCTTCTTCCCGTCATAGAAGAACGGTCTGTTCAGCTTTGCGGCTTCGCGCATATCGGCACGTCCCAACCCGGCCACCGCCAGAATGGAGCCTGTTTTCTGCAAATCGTAGAATTCCTTGGCCAGGCTTAAGCCCAGCATATGGGCGATATAATGATCGGTTGCCGTGACGGCTTCCCCGCCCTTAAACGCCTTGATGACTTCCGTTTCCTCAAGGATCTGATACGCCTTAATCAATGCGGAAGCTTCCGGATCGTGCCGCAAAGCCAGAATTTCTGCCTTAAGATAGGTGTTGCGGCCCTTGATATAGGGAATACCTGATTTCGTGAGGCTGATCGCATGAGCGTAATGCGCATAGCCGATTTGGCTGCCGTACCGGTTGATAAGCGTAAGCCATGTGGGTTCAATATATTGGAAGACGCCGCGTGCGGAGCTCTCCTGTGCCACAGTCGCGCGGCCTAGATCGCTCTCCATAATAGCTTTGAGCAAGAGCAGCTCAAAATCCACGCCGCTTTTGACACTCGCACGGTAAAGCGCGCGAATGACCGCCGGGTCCTGCCCTCTGGCCTCCAGATGCCGGGTAAAGCTGCGGGCAAGCTCCAGCCTGCGCTGGTCGGGATCGGAGAGCAGAATCGAAGCGCGGCTTTGCTCGGCCATGCGGCAGGCGGAAAGCTCTTGCACATATGTTCCCGCATCGCCGCCCCCGCCGGGAAGCCCGGCATATGCCTGTTGTATATTTGGATAAAAGAAAAACCCGGAAAGCAAGGCTGCGAAGAGCCCGAAGGATTTAAATATCATGCGCGAATACCCACCTGAACCCGTGAATGGAATACCTCTTGTAAACGAGGCTTATTCTCCATTCTGCGCAGCCGGGGGTAAAGAAACGGATAATTTTATATGGTAATTTATGAATTGGGTCTGCTAAGCATGTCCAGTAGAGGAACAACCTGTTTACCGGGGCCGGTTGCCTTATTTCCTGCAATTCCATGATAAGCACTTAGACCGCTAACCTCTGGGATAGAGGCCCATACACCCGCCAATGCGTTTTGTATCGTATTTTTATGCTCTGTCGCACCGTTAAAAAATTCAGCCAGTTTTTGCTGAGCAACACCGGGGCTTCTTGAAATTTGGTCATAGAACCGCGTGATCGCCAATTGTCTTTGGATTTCAGGTGTAAATTTCGTGGTATTGGGGTCCAAACCAAGCTTTCCAACATAGTCTTTTAATGTGGCATGGTTGAACTGGTATTTCCCCATAGGTGAATGCGTCCCGGAAGCAATCATTCTTTTTTGCATATCATAAATTTGAGAGATCGTCATATCGGTCAAATTATGGTCTTTTCCAAATTTCCTCCATGCACCACTGAAAATTGTGTTATAGCCTGCACCTTCTGCTTTCCCTATAAAATCGAGGAGATGCTGCATTTTTTCCATGTAGGTGCCGCCGAGTGATTGATATTGGGCAATCTTTTCACGATCATTTGTTTCATAGGCTGTGCGTACGTCATTGGCTATATTAGTAGCATCATCGACAGCTTTTTTCATCACCGCATAGCCGGGTTGCCTTTTCCAGTGCTCATTGTACATCGAGCCATCCGAAGTATCACCAAAGCCATATCTGTCTTTTTTTACATAAAAATCTTCAAGGTTTCCTCCCATCATCCCACTAAATAATGCAAAAACTAGTTCGAAAAAGATTCCAAAAAACTCTCCACCACCGAAGCTCTGCACATGGAAATGTTCGCGGAGAAGGCGATCATTTTTCTTTTCACGATTGGCCGAATTTTGGAAGGTTTCGCTGATTTGATCATCAAGAGAAAGGGTGCCAGTTTTGGACTCAACCGGCGGATCGACAGCATTCTCGTTGTCGTCAACAACGCTCATAAACACACCCTCTTTTAAGGTTCCAATCTTTATTGGCCGCTTTGCGGCTTCTTATGCCCCTATTGTACGGATTTTTAACCCTTACGTCAAATTTTTGACTGTTTCTGAGGGTGCCTAGCCCATGGGATTAAAGGCCAGCGTGTTGTTAGCCTGCTGCTGCGGGCCATCCTGCTGGTAGGCGGGTCCGGGCTGAGTGGTTTGAGGGGTGTTCGCGGCGGCGCCCCCGAAGGCCAAAGACGTTTTACCGGCATCCATGTCTTTCTCAACAGACATTTTGCTGGCCGTAAACTCTTGCGTATTTTTAACCGTGACCAGATTTTTATCCGTCATATGAATGTCGGGGCGAGCATCAAGCTCCGTCAGAAGTTGATCGAAATGGCTCTCCGGAATGCCTTTTTCCGCCGCCATTTCAAGCACCTGATCCTTGCTCATCATCACGCTGCCGGCGATGGCGCTGGCAATGTCGTTAATATTCGCATCAATAGCCATTTGCCCGGCATCCGGCGCGGGAGCCGGGGCCTCAAAATCTGTATCGGTCGTCGTGCCTGCCGTTGCGGCCTCAAGCGTCACGCCGCGGCGAAGGGCTTCTTGCTCGACCTGTTCAAGCGCTACTTGCGTATCCGCCTCCTGCGCCAGCAAATCTTCTTCCTGCACGAATAAATCGAAGGACTCGCTTAGCCCGTCATTGGCCGCAAGCCGGTTTTCCCGTTCCGCCGCCGCCATGTCCGCATCCGCGATCAGCTTCCCTTCTGCAAGTTGGGTCGTAATAGCTTCAAGCGCAGAATCGGGTACGGGATAATTCTCTCCATTATCACCGATATAGTAATACCCGCCCTGTTCGTCCTGATAGACGATCCGTTCCGCCTCGACAAACGGCACGGTATAGGTCACGTAATTCTTTGATTCATTAAGATTTTCAACCGCTTCCAGCGCCGTATCGATCTTTGTGTCAACGGCGACCTGCTGTTCCAGAACACCGGCTTGGCGATCTCGGATATAGGCAAGGCCCGCGCTCAACTCCTCATAAGCCTCCTGAAGCTCATGCAGCGCCATTTCGCTCCAGAGCATCTCAAGATGGAAATGATCGTTATCGCGGCCTTTTTCCTGACCGTGGCTGTAATGCTCGCCCGCTTCGCTGCGAATCCGGTTCATTAAAAGTGCCTGAAGCGCTACGGGCAGCACGCCCGAGAGGCTGAAAATATTGACTTCGCTCAACGTTTCATTATCAATCGCAGCCTGCACAGCGGCTTCGAAGGCGCGTGGATCCTGTTGTTCCCGCGGACCAGCGATTTTATCGAGAAAACTCAAAAAGTTGAGATGGCTTGGAATCGTTGCGCTGATGCGGTTGAGATCAAAGCTCTGCGTGAAATCGCGGACGGCCTGATAAAAACCGGAACCTTCTTGCTGATAAAGCCGGTCGAATCTCATACCGGCAGGATCTTCTTGTGAAAGCGTTTCGGGCGTTTGGTCCGGAGGCGCGCCGGTCAATCCGGCAAAAGGCTCCTGCGACGGGAACACCTGCTCTGCAAGCGTTTCCCCGATGGAGGCGTTATTTTCTCTATATCCGTTATCCGGATTTTTGGCCATTCACACACCCTCTCCATATCAGCCGCCCGGTTTCATTATTTTTTAGGGGCAAACTTTAATATGAAAATAGTCTTTAAAAGTTTATTTTGTCTTAATATCGCGCTTAAAACGCTTATTTTCTTTGTTTCTTTCAAGTATACCCGATTTTCTCCCATCAATGCCAGATTCATAGGATAACACGTACAAACGCCCCCGATGGACGGGGGCGTTTTATCTCAAAGCCTTAAGCTGTCTTACATTTTAAGGGTAGAAATCTAATACCGGTAATCATCTTTCTTAAACGGACCCTTGACGGATACGCCGATATAATCGGCCTGTTCTTCCGTCAATGTCGAAAGCTTCGCGCCAACCTTCTCAAGGTGCAGCATGGCAACTTTTTCATCCAGATGCTTCGGCAAGACGTAAACCTTATTCTCATATTCGCCGTGATTATTCCACAGTTCGATCTGGGCAAGGGTCTGGTTCGTAAAGCTTGCACTCATGACAAAGGAGGGGTGGCCCGTGCCGCAACCCAGATTGACAAGACGGCCCTCTGCCAGCAGGATAATCCGCTTGCCGCCCGGAAATTCGACCTCATCGACCTGCGGCTTGATATTCGTCCACTTCATGTTGCGTAAAGGCTCAACTTGAATTTCATTGTCGAAATGGCCGATATTGCACACGATCGCACGATCTTTCATGGCCCGCATATGATCGACTGTGATCACGTCTTTATTCCCGGTTGTCGTCACGAAAATATCTCCGCGCGGTGCGGCCTCTTCCATCGTAACAACCTCGAACCCTTCCATAGCGGCCTGAAGCGCGCAGATCGGGTCGATCTCCGTGACCAGAACGCGCGCACCGGCAGAACGCAGACTTTCGGCAGAGCCTTTCCCCACGTCACCGTAACCGGCGCATACGGCGATTTTCCCGGCCATCATAACATCCGTTGCGCGCTTGATCCCGTCCACGAGGCTCTCGCGGCAACCATATTTATTGTCGAATTTCGACTTGGTCACTGAATCGTTCACATTGATCACCGGGCAAAGCAGGTCACCTTTTTTCGCCAACGTGGACAAGCGCAGCACGCCAGTCGTCGTTTCTTCGGAAATGCCGCGAATTTCTTCGAAATAGGCGGGGTATTTATCATGCATCATCAAGGATAGATCACCGCCGTCATCGAGGATCATATTAGGCTTCCAGCCGCCGGGGCCGTTGATCGTCTGCTCAATGCACCAGAGATAGTCTTCTTCCGTCTCCCCCTTCCAGGCGAAAACGGGAATGCCCGCCGCCGCAATTGCCGCCGCCGCATGGTCCTGCGTCGAGAAAATGTTGCACGAGCTCCAACGCACGTCTGCACCTAGCGCCGTGAGTGTTTCAATCAGCACGGCTGTCTGGATCGTCATATGGAGGCAACCTGCAATCCGGGCACCCTTAAGTGGCTGTTTGGCCGCATATTCTTCGCGTGTCGCCATCAGGCCCGGCATTTCGCTCTCAGCGATCGAGATTTCCTTACGGCCCCATTCGGCCAGAGCCATATCGGCGACTTTATAGTCCTGTTTAAGGGGCTGGGGCTGTGCGGTCATGAATTTTCTCCTCTTGGATCTTTTAGGTACGAATCGGATCAGCCCGTCATAAATAAGCGTTTTTTTAAGGGGAATCCATGTTAATATGGATGCATGAGCCTTAAATTTAACGATAAAAGCGAAAAACCGCGTTTTATATACAAGCGTAACCCCTTGGTGGAAAACGCTTTTCAGATCTTTGAGTTTAAGGACGATAAAGAAAACTATGAGCCGGTGGGGGATTATACCCTGATCGACACAAGCGAAGACCCGGAACTGACCGAAAAAAACGTCATGAATCTGGTGTCGCGTCTGAATGGAAGAAAAGAACTCATCAATGTGTCTAATTTGACTTCAGGACAGCTTTTATATAACATAGTAGACGATACGGAAGAGAGCGAAAAAGTAACAATCATGCTCCGGTCCCACGATAAAAAGGGCGTATCCAAAGAAAATGCGGTGATAAAAATAGAGAAAGGTGTGTTCGATGATATACGAATTAAATCGTAGCGGAGTCGGCTTCGTTATGGGCGGTGTGTGTGCCGCTTCCAATTCTAACAATTTTGATGCAAAACCGGCCCCCACTGTGTCCTTTACGGCGCCAGATATGAGTGGTCCTTGATCATCAATATAAAAATCCTGCGTATCTCCGGCCAACCATAAAACAGAAAAGGGTGTAAACGATGAGCAAAATTGAAAAGCAAGGTGACCTGACAAGCTTGTTCTGCTCGAACGCTGCATGCGTGACAGGGCAAGTGAATGTTCCGTCAAATACGTTTGAGATCAACCAACCCTAGTCACCCGGCGGCCAGATTCAGCACGATCGTAAAGCGAGCGCCAGTGGAGCGTCCTGTCGCCCCTTTAATGTTCTCGGCGAACATATCCCCGCCCAGCGCCGTGACGATCTGTTTGCAGATAGACAGGCCCAGCCCTGAATGCATGCCGTAATCTTCGTGGGCGGGCCGCTCCGAATAAAAACGCTCAAAAATCGCCTGTAGCTTACCTTCCGGAATGCCGGGCCCTTCATCTTCTATCTTAACAAAAACCCGCCGTTTCCCCGCAGACACGTGCACATGGATTTGCCCGCCTTTCGGCGAAAAAGACAGCGCATTGGACAACACGTTTTGAAAAACCTGCGCAAGACGGCTCTCAATCCCCCAGACATAAAGACCGCCTCCGCATTCGCCAGCCAGCCGAATCGAGACGTCATCAAGGGTCGTAACGCTATGGGGTGTGTCATTCAAACCGTTATCCTGCGCCCGTTTCAGCGGATCCTTGTAAAGATCGATGATCCGGCCCAGAAGGCTCCATAGATCGACCTTCTCGAAATTTTCACGGGAAAGTTCCGCATCCAGCCGGGATGCGCTGGAAATATCATTGATAAGCCGCTCCAGCCGGCTGATATCGTGCCCGATAATACCCATCAGCTTATCACGGTCCTTTTTGCCCTTAATGACCCCCAGAGTTTCCACAGCGCTGCGCAGGGATGTCAGCGGATTTTTTAACTCATGCGAAACGTCGGCCGCAAAAGACTCAATCGAATCCATCCGCTCATGGAGGGCTTGAGTCATTGAGCGCAGGACCAGGGATAACTCACCGATCTCATCATGTCGGTAGCTCATATCCGGGATTTCATTGTCACCGCGCTTGCCGGTACGAACGGATTCGGCAGCCTGCATCAAACGCCGCAAAGGCTTTGCGATCAAACCGGAGAGGTAGATAGAGAGTAAAATAGTGACAACCAGCGTACCGCCGAACATTTTTAAAACATCGATCCAGACCCGGCCGATATCGTTTTCGATATCCTGCGCACCACGCATCAGGAAAACTGCGCCGAAGAGCTTTCCATCCTTCAGGATCGGCGCGGCGGCGGATAACAACATACGCTTGTCCCGCCCGGTCCAGGCCGATAAGACAGCATGCCCTTGCAACGCTTCCTCAATGTCCGGGTAATTGGCTATTTCGCCCTTTTCATTATACGGATATTCAGGGAATACACGGCGGTCCGGCAACAATTTCAAGATCGCGCCCGCCATATCTTTCAAAATTTCAACTGTATAGAGCGTCTCTTTGCGGGCTTTAGGCTGTGCGCTATAAAAATTTCCATTTTCATCTGCAATTTTTCTGGAATCCGCGATGAGCGCCCCGTTTTGATCGAACAGAAGTATGTCCTGATTCATTGTCCGGCTCAGACGCCGGATCATCCGTTCGGTGTTGCCTAACGATACTGAAATACCGTCCTCTTGAAGCGCGCCTTCAGCCAAAGCCGCCGATATAAATTCCGCTTCAGTCTGGAAGGTTTCAAGCCGGGCCTCAACCAGATCGTTTTGATATTCGCTGAGATACAAAATACCGAATACAAGAGTTAAAAGAGCCAGCGCGTTGACAGCGATAATGCGGATCGTCAAGCCGGTAATCCGGCGTTCCGGGCCACCCCAGTACAGATCCATGATCTGCCCGAACTCAGGAAGCTCAGCGGGATGCTTTTTCCCAGACCACAAAGCGCGGTGTATCTTTTTATTCTTCTTTGTAGCGGTATCCGATTCCATAGAGCGTCTCTATCTGGTTGAACTCTTTTTCAACATCTCTGAATTTTTTTCTGATGCGCTTGATATGCGAATCGATCGTCCGGTCGTCCACATAGATGTTCTCACCATAAGCGCCGTCAATCAACTGATCCCTGTTTTTGACATGGCCGGGCCGGATCGCAAGCGTCTTAAGCAAAAGATATTCCGTAACGGTCAGGTTTACAGGCTGCCCTTTCCATGTGCACAGATGTCGGGAATCATCAAGCTCAAGCGAGCCACGGATGATTTTATCTTCGGTCGCAGATTTTTCGGATTCAGAACGGTCTGACGGTGGTGCAGCCAAAAGACTCTGGCGGCGTAAAAGAGAGCGGATACGCTCCAATAATAAGCGCTGCGAAAAAGGCTTGGTGATGTAGTCGTCCGCACCCATCCGCAAGCCTAAAACCTGGTCGATTTCATCGTCTTTGGATGTCAAAAAAATCACCGGAACGGATGAATGCTCTCGGAGTTTTTCAAGAAGCTCCAGCCCGTCCATTCGCGGCATCTTGATATCCAGCACTGCAAGGTCCGGCATAGCGCTCAGAATGCCCTCAAGACCTTCCTGCCCGTCATGATAGGTTTTAACCTCATAACCTTCCGCCTCCAGCGCCATGGACACGGAAGCAAGGATATTACGGTCGTCATCGACAAGAGCGATTTTAGGGGGTGTACTCATGTATTTTATATCCCCTTGCAAGCAGGTTTGAGGTCAGACCTTATTATGACCTCGACCGGGAAGATGTTTCAAGATATCTCCGGCCAGATAAAGCGATCCGGCGATTAAAATCCGTCCGGGCGTTGCGTCGGAGGCTGCGATAGCGCGGACTGCATTCTGTGCGCTTTCCGTGTCCCGGATTGGAAAACCCGCCGGCAAAAAGGCTTTAAGCGCCTGCGCACTCATCGCATTCGGTTCGCCGGGAATGGTCGTGAGCGTCAGGCTTTCAAGGCGGGGCAGAAGCGGTCCCAAAAACCCGCGCGGGTCCTTGTGGTTCATCATGGCCGTGACAAGATGAAGCGGTTTTCCATCCTGTAAGGCCCAAAGCTTGGCTTGAGCCGCCAGAGCCGCCCCCGCATCCGCGTTATGCCCACCATCAAGATAGAGTGTCCAACCCGGCGGCACCTCAAAAGCCGTGCCTTGTGCAAGTGTTGTCAGGTCTTGAAGCCGTGCCCGCCATGTAACCTGCTTCAACCCTTGTGCGGCAGCGTCCATGACACCGGGGAACTGTTTCTCAAGCAGGCATAGGGCGGCTAAAGCCGCACCTGCATTTTCGATCTGGTGTACGCCTGTAAGCGCCGGAGGCGGCAGAGTCAGCCTGTCGGTCCCAAACGTAAAATTCATACGCGCGGCTTTATCCTCTGCCCGGACGCTCCATTCCTGCCCGGAGCGGTAAAGCACTGAACCCGTTTCCGCCGCGCGGGTTTCAAAGACTGCCATCACACCGGCGGCCAAAGCCTCCGGTGTTTGGGTTCCGATCACGCACGGCACATTTTGTTTCATGATCCCGGCCTTCTCCGCCGCAATCAAAGGCAGCGTTTCACCCAGATACTCCATATGGTCGTAACCGATAGCGTTAATAATCGTCACAAGCGGCTGTTCAACGATGTTCGTACAATCAAGCCGCCCGCCAAGCCCTGTTTCCAACAAGCAAATATCGGCGGTAACACGGGAAAAGGCAGCCAAAGCCATCGCTGTCGTAACTTCGAAAAAGGTGACATCCTGCCCTGCATTCAGCGCCAAAGCCTCATCGATTAGCGTTTCAAGCGGGCCATCTGTAATCGGCTCTCCGGCCAGTACGATCCGTTCGTTAAAAGCAACAAGATGTGGAGATGTATAGGCGTGCACTTTATAACCGGCAGCCTCCAAAACGGCCCGGATCATCGCGGTGATCGAGCCTTTCCCGTTCGTTCCGGCGATATGGATGAGCGGGGGAAGTTTTCGGTGAGGGTTCCCGAAAGCCTCCAGCAACGCCAGATAGGGTGGCCGAAAGCCCAGATCGATCTGCTTTTCCCTATTTAAACTATAGAGATGACGCAGCTTGCTTTCGAGAGCAGCGCTGTCATGCGTAAGATCGCTGGCATACATGATATATTAAGCTTGAGCGGTGCCGGTTTTCCGGGTTTTTTTAGTCTTGCCCGTATCGCTGCAGCAGGCGCTTTTATCCATCAGCAATCCTAAGATTCGCCCAATCGTTTCCGGCAGTTCAGCGCGCGGCACGACCTGATCGACAATCCCGTGCTCCAGAAGATATTCTGCTGTCTGGAAATTTTCCGGTAAAACTTCGCGGACCGTTTCCTCAATCACGCGCCGCCCGGCAAAGCCGATCATCGCACCCGGCTCGGCCAGATGGATATCGCCGACCATTGCAAAAGACGCGCTCACCCCGCCGGTCGTGGGGTCAGTCAACAGGACGATATAAGGCAACCTTGCCTCTTTGACCATTTCTACGGCGATAATTGACCGCGGCATCTGTACCAAAGAGAGCATACCCTCTTGCATGCGCGCGCCCCCCGAAGAGGGGATAACGACCAGAGCGGACCCGCTTGCAACGGCCTCTTCCGCAGCCCTCACGATTGCTTCACCAACGCCTGCACCCATCGAGCCGCCCATAAAGCTAAAATTAAAGGCTGCAATGACAGTTTTTTGTCCGCAAATCGTACCCTTAGCTAGCGTAATGGCCTCTTTTAGATTCGTTTTAGCCTGCGCATCGCGCAAACGGTCGGCATATTTCTTCCGATCCTTGAATTTCAACGGGTCAAATGGGACTTTCGGCAGCTCCAGCGTCTCATAGGTCCCGTTATCGAACAGCATTCCAAGACGTTTTTTCACTGTTATGCGCATATGATGGCCGCAATGATAGCAGACATTTAAAGCCTCATCGAGATCACGGTGAAAGAGCATCCCTTCGCAGGACGGGCATTTCGTCCAGAGATTGTCAGGCACCTCTTTCTGCGGAACAAGCGAGCGGATGCGAGGGCGTATAAAGTCTGTTAACCAGTTCATAAAAGCCAGATATTTTCTTAAAACAGAGGTGTTTTATCGACGTTTCAACATAAAAAGTCAAGGGCGAAGGGCGCCGGATAGTGCCCGGACCTGATCCGCAACAGCCGATACGTCCTGCGTTTCCTTGAAATTTTCAACAATTGAGGAGCCGACGACAACTGCATTACCAACCCGGCCCATCCGTGCCGCATCCTCCGGCGTTTTGATCCCGAAACCGATCGCGATCGGTAAATCCGTGTGCTTGCGAATCGTTTCAATATGCGGCTCCAGCGCTTCCAGATTCGCGCTGGCCGCCCCTGTTACGCCTGTGATCGACACATAATAAAGAAAGCCGCCCGCCCCATCCAAAAGCTTCATCAAGCGCTTTTCATCTGTAGTCGGCGTAATCAGACGAATCATAGAAAGCCCGTGTGCAGACAAGGCCGCCCGCAGCTCTGCGTCCTCTTCCGGCGGAATATCAACGATAATCGTCCCATCCACCCCGGCATCCGCAGCATCTTTTGCAAAAGCCTCAAAGCCGTAAGCCATGACCGGGTTGGCGTAACCCATTAAAACCACAGGCGTATCCTGATTGTCTTCCCTGAAGGCGCGCACCATCTCCAGCGTGCGGCGCATGTTCGCACCCGCCTCCAGCGCTCTTTGGCTGGCAAGCTGAATAACGGGCCCGTCAGCCATCGGATCGGTAAAGGGCATTCCAAGCTCGATAATATCCGCGCCTGCACCGGGCAAAGCCTTCATCAGTGCCAGACTCTTATCATGATCCGGATCGCCTGCCGTCGTAAAGGTGACAAGGGCAGGGCGGTCCAGTGATTTAAATATGCGGTCGAGGCGGGTCATATATTTTACGGTGCGTTGATCAATCTCGCACCGCTTTTACATCAAACGGCCATACGGCATCAAGATATTAATAGGATAAACCTTGAGAGCAGGCTCTAGCGAACGATTTCAAGATCAACGGCCTCGCGGCCCTTTTCAACGGCCTTGAGAGTCACCTTGACCCGCTGACCGGCTTCAAGTTCCTCGATTTCAAGCTTATCGAGTAATGTCTTATGGATAAAAATATCCTTCATCCCGTCATCGGGAATGATAAAGCCAAAACCCTGTTCGGCCTTGTACCATTTGACAAGACCGCCCATAGAGACAGTTCCGTCTTTTTCGCTGGATTCAGGCATCATATTGACGGCGCCTTGTTCGAGCACCTCGGTCACAGCTTTGACCTGTTTGCCTTTTGGCCCGTTAAAGAGCGTGCACATCAAAATAGCACCCTCACCGATGGCATGGAGTCCGGCTTGTTGCAAAGTCGTAATGTGCAAAAATGCGTCAAAACTGCCGTCTTCGGGAACAACAAACCCGAAACCTTTTGTTCCGTTGAACCATTTAAGCTGCATTTTGACAGATGTCGCCTCTTCCTCCGGAAGGGCTTTGTCATGGCTGGTCGACAAGGCTATATTTTCCCCAAAATTTCACGCAAGAACGTCTACACAGGAACGCAGAAAGGCAAATCACTTCTCACGATAATGCATGATTCCAGCCCCAAAATCCAGCCCGTTTTGTCATTTTTACAACCTTAGGTTTTTTTGGCGTAAAGTTGCACTTTTAAAAGTTCTTTTTAGAACCGGGCTGCTTTACAATAGAAAGCAGCATATAAAAATATAAATGGGTATCTTGATGCATGATATGTCCTACCCTTGGCTAGCCTCTTATCCTGAAAATATCCTCTGGGATCAGCCTATAGAGCCGCGCTCTATGAACAATGTTTTTGAAGAAACGGTTCTAAAATTTGGGACACGGCCAGCTTTTGACTTTCTCGGCAAAAAGTGGAGCTGGGCGCAAATGGGCGGGCAAGTCAAGGCTTTTGCCGCCGGTTTGCAAAAACTGGGCGTTCGTAAAGGTGATAAGGTGGGGTTGTTTCTACCGAACTCGCCGACTTATCTGATCGCCTATTACGCGGCGCTAAAAATCGGTGCGGTCGTCGTCAATTTTAATCCGCTTTATGCCGAGCGGGAATTGCAGCATCAGATTGAGGATAGTGAAACGGATATTCTTATCACGTTCGATCTGTCGATCACGTATGATAAAGCAATCAAGATGCTGCACAATACACGGCTGGAAAGGCTTATTATCGCACGCTTTGCAGATATTTTACCTTTCCCGAAAAATATCCTCTTCTCACTTTTCAAAAGCGGTGAAATCGCAAAAATAGAGCCTGATAAGCGGATTTTCAGCTTTCGGGATGTGGCTTCCTCTCAAAATATCGCACCTGAACCGGTCGAGATAAATCCGGTGGAAGATCTGGCTGTTCTACAATATACGGGCGGGACAACGGGCGTTCCCAAGGGCGCAATGCTGACCCATATGAATATTTACGCCAATACGCTTCAATCTCTGTACTGGTTTACGGATGTAAAGCCGGGTGAGCAGAAAATGCTGGGCGTTTTACCGTTTTTCCATGTCTTTGCCATGACGACCATTATGAATTTTAGTGTCATGGCCGGATTTGAGATCATCGCCATGCCGCGCTTTGACCTGAAAGATACGCTTGAGGCAATCAGCCGGAAAAGGCCGCATTTCTTCCCGGCGGTCCCCGCTATTTACAACGCAATAAACAACCACACGGGCCGTGAGCGTTACGATCTGTCTTCTTTGGAATATTGTATATCGGGCGGCGCACCTTTGCCGGTTGAGGTCAAAAAAACATTTGAGGCCGGAACAGGATGTATTGTAATCGAAGGATATGGCCTTTCCGAATCGTCTCCAGTTGTTACCGCCAACCCTGTGCATGGTGACAACGTTGCCGGGTCTATCGGTTTGCCCTTACCGCAAACGATCGTGGAAATCGTTGATATTCAGGATAAAACAACCCTTCTTCCTCCCGGAGAGCGGGGCGAGCTGTGCATACGCGGGCCGCAGGTTATGAAAGGTTATTGGAACAAACCGGAAGCCACCGCAGAGACGATACGCGAGGGGCGGCTCCATACAGGCGATATCGCGGTTATGGACGAGCGGGGCTATGTCTTCATTGTAGACCGGCTGAAGGATATGATCATCACGAACGGCTATAATGTCTATCCGCGCAATGTTGAGGAAGCGATTTATCTGCACCCCAATGTCGAAGAGTGTATTGTGGCTGGCTTACCCGACACGCAGCGCGGTGAAATCGTCAAAGCCTGGATCAAGCTGAAAGAAGACCGGGAGTTAACCGGACAGGACCTCAAGACCTTCTTGCAGGATAAAATCTCACCGATGGAGATTCCCAAACGCATTGAATTCCGTAACGAGCCACTTCCCAAAACGATGATCGGGAAACTCTCTCGCAAGGATGTCGTGGCTCAAGAGCTTGAAAAAAAGCAGGATTAGGTGGTTTCAGATAAAATCTGAAATTCTGAAAGGCTAGGTGCGATATTTAAATGGCGTGCCCCGAAGGACGAAGTCCGAACTCTTTAAAAAATAGGGTGAGGTGTTCGAACAAAGTGAGAATGGCGCGCCCGGGAGGATTCGAACCTCCGACACCTGGCTCCGGAAACCAGTGCTCTATCCCCTGAGCTACGGGCGCTTGCGGGGGTGATAACGCAAGTACAAGTACAGCGTTACCCATGCCGTGTCAATTGCAGGAATACGTCTTCCAGATCGCTTTCGGCGGTCGAGATATCCGCAATGCCGTAACCTGCCCCCTGAAGAGCCTCTATCATGCTGCCAACCGTCTGCTCCGCCGGGCTGTAAGAGAGCACCAACGTCCGGCGGCCCTCCCTCTTCGCCCCCAGCGCTGCAAGTCCTTCAGGAACAGCCTCTACGGGGCGATCAAGACGAAAATGGATTTCTTTATTATCAAGCCGGGAGAGGAGTGTTTCCTTATCTTCACAGACGATCACACGGCCTTCATTGATGATTGCAATCTCATCACATAGTGACTCGGCTTCTTCGAGATAGTGCGTTGTCAGCAGAATCGTGACCCCTTGGGCATTCAAAGCCCGTACATTGTCCCAGAGCTGGCGGCGCAGATCGACATCCACCCCTGCGGTCGGCTCATCTAAAACCAAAATAGGCGGAGAATGCACCATGGCTTTAGCGACCATCAGCCTGCGCCGCATCCCGCCGGAAAGGCTGCGCGTATACGCTTCAGCCTTATCGGCCAACCCAACCGTCTCCAAAATCTCCATGGAACGGCGCTCCTTCTTCGGCACGCCGTACAGCCCGGCCTGAAGATCCAGCAATGCGCGCGGCGTAAAGAACGGATCGTAATTGATTTCCTGCGGAACAACACCGATTGCCGCCTTGGCGCCACGTGAATCCGTATCGATATCCCGGCCCCAGATACGGACCTGTCCGGATGTTTTCACGACCAGTCCGGCCATAATATTGATGATGGTGGATTTTCCTGCACCGTTTGGTCCTAAGAGGCCGAAAATCGAGCCTTTCCGGATCGACAAATCAACGCCCTTCAGCGCTTCCTTACCCGGCTGGCCGCGTGAAGGCCTGTAGGTCTTGCGTAAATCCTTAATCTCGATGGCATAATCAGGCTGTGTCATGATGGAAGCCGCCTCACTGCGGCCCCTGATAGGTCGCATCCTCGCCGATCCAACGTACAAAACCGTTTCCGGAGAGCCAGTCTCTTGCCTTTTCATCCTCTTTCAGGAAAGCATCCCAAAAGGCCAGCGAGCCGATATTGATGATCTCTTCATGCCGATCACGCAGCGCGTTGCGGCCAAGCTTTCCGCGCGTGCCGTTATAGACCATATGATCCCCGCCCTTTTTGATCAGAAGATGCTTTTCCGGGTGAGCGCTATACTCATGGACGGCCAGCCGCTCCTTATAGCCGAAATTCTCAATCGGGGAATCGTCTTCCGTGCCTGTCATGTGAAAAACAGGCACGGCAATCGGGGCATACAGTGCATCGGGCGGCGCATCACTGATATGGGCAATCGGCACGGGACTGTAAAAAATGGCCGCTTTAAAGCGCTCGTCGCGGTAACTGGACAAGATATCCTCTTCGTTCGGGAATGTCTGTCCGGCCATAACCTGCGCCGTCATGGAGCCAAAAGAGTGCCCGCCGATTCCGGGCCTCTCCAGATCCATAAAGCGGCCAATATCCGGATTATCAGCAGCCCAGCCTTCAAGCGCATCCAGCGTAAAGGGCACATCCTTAAAGCGTGCCAGTGTTGCTTCGCGCGGGACCTTAAGCTTACGCAGAATATCCCATGGATGGCCGCCCTTACCTTCCCACAAGCGGCTGTCCGTGCCCTCATGGCTCATATGCACGATGACATAGCCGTAAGAGGCCAGAAAGCGCGAGAGAAAACCTGCCCCGTCGCGGTTGCCGCCGAAACCGTGCGACCACAGGATAACCGGGAGCTTTTCCCCTTGATAATCGGCCGGGTGGTAGATTTTATAGGGAACGACACGCCCGCCGCGCGCTTCATCTATAAACTCGCCTTTTTTCAGGAGAACCTTGAACGGTCCACCATCCGTTTGAATATCGTTGCTCCAAAACATAGGGAGGAGAGCCTACTTCTTGCGGAACTTGTCGAGCGAAACGACCTCGCCCGTCCCGCCGCCTTTTCCGCCGCCGGAACCGTCATCATCCGGCCCGCCTTCTTCATCATCGACCAGCGCAGCCAGATCGGCCTCGTCGATCGCTTCACCCAGCGGCTGAAACTGAAGGGCAAAATTCACGGACGGGTCGGCGAATATGCTGATGGCGGCCAAAGGAATCACCAGCTTTTCCGGGACGTTGTTAAAGGACAGTGTTACACCCATCTTCGTATCGTCTACAAACAGGTCGGAGAATTGATACTGCAAAACGATCGTCATCTCACCCGGATAGCGGTCGCGCAAATAGTCCGGAATCTTAACCCCGTTATAATCCGTCAGAAACGTAATGTAGAAATGGTGCTCGCCGGGCAGGCCATGCTCTATGACCTCTTCGACAGATTGCTTCACAACGCCGCGCAGGGCGTTCTCAACCATCTTATCGTAGCGCAATATGTCTTTGTCGATCATCATGGTCTAATAAATGGCAGTTTTTTGCACAGGAAATCAAGCGTGGACCGCTTGTTTTTATGAATCGCACAGAAAATACAGGAAAAGCCAGAGATGAATGGTGTCTTTCTCATCATCTCTGTGGACAAAACCAAAAGACCATAAGGCCAAGACCCATCTATATAGAAAAATCCGCAAAAACCTCACTCAGCATTTTAATAGCGATCATCAGCATAAAGACTGAAAAAGCCCGCTTAAGCTTTGGAACCGGGAGACTGTGGGCCACCATCGCTCCCAAGGGTGCAAAAACCATGCTGGTGAGAATAATGGTCCCGAAAGCCGCCAGATTCAAATAGCCCAGACTAAAAGGCGGTAAATGCGTGTCCTCCAGACCGATATACCAGAACCCCAGCGCACCGAAAACTGCGATAAAGGGACCGATCGCCGCGGCAGTTGCAATAGCCCTGTGTATTGTGACGTTACAAATCGTCATAAAAGTAACGTTCTGGACTCCGCCCCCTACACCCATCATCGTCGCCAGACAGGCATTGGCCGCCGCGATCAGGGTAAACCAAGGCTGTTTTGGCATAGTCTGGAAAATATGCGTTTTATGGACCCTTAAAAGCATATAGCTGCCGAAAAAAATCTGGGATGCTGCAAAAACGATCTTCAAAATCGTGGTGCCGACCGCACCAGCCAACAATGTCCCGATCCCGACACCGAGAAAAACCCCGGGTAAAAAGCCCCTGAGAAGCTTCAAATCAACGGCCCCCTTCTTGTAATGCGCGAACGCCGAAGAGGCGCCTGTGAAAATAATCGTCAGAAGCGAGGTGCCGACGGCGATATGCATGGCATTTTCATGAAAACCGAAATGTTTGAGGATATAATACAGGCCGGGAACAAAAATCGCGCCCCCTCCCAGACCGAGTAAACCGGCTATGAACCCTCCGGCTACGCCCAATGAGAGGAGCAAAAGCGCAATATAAAATAATTCCATATAATTTTCTCTATGGCTTCGGCCTAAAAATGCCTATCCGCTTACCGCGATAAGATGTATCAAGCAACATCTCATATTTTGCCACGCTATCCGGTTCTTTATAACGAATAACGGCCAGCCCGTCCGGATGCTCTTTAAACCACTGATCAATCGTACTCATTTGCTCATCATCGACCGGTTTTTTCAAGCCCCCTAAAAAGGTTAGCTGTCCCTGATATTTACGGACAAAAGCCCAGTCATGTTCTTCATGGGAGCGTACGTAATCCGCTACGGGTCTGAGATCGTATTTTGTAAAAAACGTTTTTGAAGCGACAGCCTGTCCAATGAAGAGGGCGCATACGAGTGACACGGTAATCAGAACGATCCGTTTTCGCGGCACGTTCAGCCAAAGGCCGCTCAGAATTAAAATGCCGGGCAGCAAGGGCACAAGATAGTGCGGCTGTTTCCCGCCAATAAGCGAAAAGGCTATAAAGACAGGCACAATCCACAACAATAAAAAGCGCACGGCCCACTCATCCGCATAATGCTGTTTAAGTTGTTTCAGACCGCTCCAGAAAGAGGGGAAAAACAGCCACGGCAGAAACAAAACCGGTAATAACGGCAGATAAAACCATACGGGCCGGACATGCGCATCTCCAAAGCTACCTGTCACCCGCCCGGCTGTTTGTTCCCAGACCAGCCAGTAGGCGAATTTGCCGGAAGATTGAGACAGGACAGGAACAAGCCAAAACAGTACGGGAATGATAGAAAGAATAAGCGCCGTAAAACAGCCGCCATACCATTTCAGCGGGCTCATTTTTTGCGGCCTCCATAACGGACCGGAAAGAATTGGGAAAATGACGTAGAGCCACGCGACAGGCCCTTTCGTTAAAACGCCCAGCCCCATAGCCAGCGCCAGCCAGAGCAAATATTTAAAATTTCCGGATCTGGAAAAAGACAACAGCGCTAAAAGTGAAAGCAAAATAAAAACCATCAGGGTAACGTCGAACATCACCAAAAGGCTGTAGACCAGGAACGGAAGGCTGCCGACCATAAGCAAAGGAATGTTATCGCTTATCCTTGGATAGCCGGGAAACAGAACGCCTGCCAGTCTCTTGGTCAGGAAGATACAAGCGGTCGCGCTCAGCAGCATAGGTATGGTGCCTGCCCAACGGCTTACACCGAAGACCGACCATGCTATGTTGATCAGCCAGAATAAAAGCGGCGGTTTATGATGGTAGGGCTGAAAATTGACAGTGAGCGGCGCAAGCCAGTCGCCACGTAAATGCATTTCCCATGCCGCGCTCATATAACGCGTTTCATCAATCGGTAAAAGCGGCCTGAAAGCAATGGAAGCGACATACAGCGCTAATAATAATATAACCGGGAGCCAGTAAGACGGGGTTCGAAACCTGTTTAGCACTGTTTAGCGTTCCCTGAAGTCGCAACGTCGTCCTCTTCTTGATTTTTATAAAATGCTATAAAATAGAGATTTCGTAAATATATGAAGAGCCCTGTCCCCTGACCGATAATAAAAACAGGGTCCTGCCGATAGATCGCATAAGACAAAAGCGTAACCCCGCCCGCTAATGAAAAATACCAAAAGGCCTTGGGGATAACGCTTTTTTTCTGTTTTTCAGAAGCCAGCCACTGCACAAAAAAGCGCATAAAAAAAAGCCCCTGACCCAAAAAGCCGACACAAAGCCAGATCTGCTCTGCCGTGAAACTGTGAATAAGCGTCTCCATTATAACTCCTCGCAAGTTCAGACTCTTTAGTTCAATTCTTCGTATATGGTGCCTTCATGGGCTCTGCGCGCTCTTTTTTGTAACCATAGCACGCCCAGAATATCGCTGATACCCACAAGCGCCCGGTCAAGTGTTCCATATTTCGATTGCCCGTATGCGCGCGGCCTGTGCGATACGCTGACATGAACCAGCTGTACCCCTTCGCGCATCAGGAGGGCCGGCAAAAACCGGTGCATATGATCGAAATAGGGCAAATTCAGATAGTCCCGGCGTTTAAAAAGCTTGAGCGAACAGCCCGTATCCTTGGTCATATCCTTCAAAAGACTTGCCCGGAGACCGTTTGCAAAGCGTGATGAAAAACGCCTGATCCAATTATCATTACGCCGGGCGCGCTCTCCTAAAACCGCGAGCCGCGGCATCGTCTCTTTATGCGTATTATAGGCTTCCCACAAAAGCCTGATATCGGCGGGCGGGTTTTGCCCGTCACCGTCCAGCGTGACGATAAAATCGTTCCCTGCGGCTTTTATGCCCGTCCAAAGCGCTGCAGACTGACCGGCGTTTTTCTGATGCCTTATGATACGTAAAGGCGGATATTGCGTGCGCAACCTGTTCAGTTCGTCCCATGAGCCATCCGTACTGGCGTCATCAACATAAATGACTTCGCTGATTGGAACCGCCTCCGCTACCTCAAAAATTTCCTTTATAAGCGGCTCTATATTTTCCCGCTCATTGTAAATAGGCACTATAGCTGTAATCATATCTCAGTATCCTTCCTCTCCGGAGTTGCCTAAAGTACGTTTTGAAACTGAAGCAAAGCTGAAGCCTCTGGCGTTGGTCGAATTCCGGCTAATCGCGGAGATTCAGCCTGCAAAAATCCCTCTTCAGATTCACTTCAGCTTACCCTTCCATACTGAAATCATCGGTGATTCTAAAAAGGTGGGCGTCGATGTTGAATTTACGTTACAGCGAAAACGGTCTGGATACCGGTAAGCTCTCTTTCAGGAAAGACGGGCTGTTAGGCCGCCTAAAAGCGCGGCCATCCGTTGTTTCGATCGTACCGGCTTTTGCAAAAGACCGGGAAGCGGTTGAGGACTTTATTACCGGGATTTACGCGGCTTCTTACAATGCACACATTCGTATCCATTATCCCATGCTCATGAGCGTCCGGGATGAGTCTGGACAGATTCTCGCAGCAACGGGATTTCGCCCGGCCTCTGAAGGCGATCTCTTTCTGGAACAATATCTGGAGGCTCCTGCCGAAGATATTTTGCAGGCTCCCCGCAAGGAAATCGTGGAGATTGGGAATTTGGCCTCCGATGGGGGCGGCGCTTCACTTTACCTGTTTGCCGCACTGGCAACCTATCTGCATTATAGAGGCTTTACCCAAGCCGTCGTTACCAGTACGGATTTTCTGGAGACACGCTTCAAGCAAATCGGTTTACAGCCCAAACGTCATGCAAAAGCAGATCCGGCTCTTTTGCTGCGGGACAATGAAGATTGGGGCACCTATTACGATACGCAGCCCCATGTCATGTCCGGCGCCGTCGCGCAAGGTTATAAACGTTTGCAATGCCAACTCGGCATAGAATACCAGGATTGCCGTCCGCGCCTTTATCCGCGCCTTCATTATAAGAGCAAAGAGTAATCACCATGCTTTTAAGCCGTTTTCAGCAGCATGATCCAGATATTGTAGCTCTTTTCGACGCAGAGCATAACATTCGTTATGGTGATCTGGAATATGAGATACAAAAACGCGCTGAGGCACTAGCCTCTATTGAAGTTTTGGGGCTTATACTTGATAACAGCGTAGAATGGGTGCTTTGGGATCTTGCAGCCCTGAAAGCCGGTGTGCCGTGTGTACCCCTGCCACCGTTTTTTACGGCAGACCAGACCACCCACGTTTTGCACACAGCGGGGGTAACGCATCTTTTATCTCCGGAGGGGCTGCACCCGACCGGAATCAAAAACAAAGGCCCACTGCCCAAAGGCACAGCAAAAGTTACTTTTACCTCCGGTACGACTGGAACGCCCAAGGGAGTATGCCTGCCGGAAAGTGCCATGGAGAATGTAGCCTCCGGAATTGCGGACAGGTTGGGAGAGGCCTTTACAGGAATTCATACCTGTATTTTGCCCTTGGCCGTATTGCTGGAAAATGTTGCAGGCGTTTATGCAGCCCTGATCGCCGGATGTACGGTACATTTAACAGCCCTGTCTCATTTCGGTGGCCATTATGAAGGGCTTCATGACGTGCTTAAGCGTACAGGGGCAACTTCGGCGATTTTTGTGCCGGAAATATTGCGCACACTGATGGCACAGAGCGCAACAAAAGGCGTTCTCCCGGATTTAAAATTTACAGCAGTCGGCGGTTCGAAAGTTGATCCGGCGCTCATTGGACAGGCTCGTATGATCGGTATCCCCGTTTATGAAGGTTACGGCCTGTCTGAATGCGCATCAGTCGTTTCCATGAACATACCCGGCAGTGACAGGGCGGGCAGCGTCGGCAAGCCTTTGCCACATGTGCAAATACGAATTGCAGATGGTGAAATCCAAATCAAAAACCCCGGATTTCTGGGTTACATTGGTGAAGATGCCCCCGGTATTTTTAAAACCGGCGATCTTGGGGAGATAAACGAAGAGGGTTTTCTCTTCGTCACAGGCCGTAAAAAAAACGTCCTTATTACCTCTTATGGCCGCAACATTTCTCCGGAATGGGTAGAGGCCACTTTGCTGACGCAGCCCGCTATCGCACAAGCCCTTATTTACGGTGATGCCAAGCCTCATTTAAGCGCATTGCTTGTCCCTTCTTCGCCGGCGGCTGATCTGCGCGAAGCTGTCGAAGTTGCTAACCAGCTTTTACCGGACTATGCACAAATCAGGTATTTTACAAGCGCTCCCCCCTTCACGGCAGCAGATGGCACCCTTACCGGGACAGGCCGTCCACGCCGTGATGTTATTTTAAATCTTTACGCAAAGGAGACAGACCATGAATTTTTACAATCGGCTGGTTAAAGAAACAGAAAGCGCGCGTCAAGCACTGTATAGCGTCCCGCAACTGATAGACGGGCTGCACGGTGATATCTCGAAAGACACCTATATCGCCTACCTGACCGAAGCCTATCACCATGTTTCGCATACGGTGCCGTTCCTGATGAGTATGGGCGCGAAATTGCCGCCATCTAAAAAATGGCTACACAAAGCCATTATCGAATATCAAGAAGAAGAAGTCGGCCATGAGGAGTGGATTTTGAACGACATTGAATCGGCAGGCGGCAATAAAGAAACGGCACGAAACACCGTCCCCAATCTGGAGACGCAGGTTTTAATTGCCTATAATTACGACTATATCGCTCGCAAAAATCCGGTTGGCTTCCTTGGTATGGTCTTCATGCTTGAAAGCACCTCAACCCAGATCGCCAATAAAGGCGCCGATGCCGTAAAAGATAAACTCGGCCTACCGAAAAAAGCCTTTTCTTACCTTTATTCGCATGGAGAGCTTGATATCTCGCATATGAAGTTTTTTGAAGAGACGGTGAACCAAATTACGGACCCGGAAGATCAAAAAGCCATTATCGAGGTTGCACAAAATACATTCCGTTTATTTGCGAATGTGCTGCACGCTATACCGCATAAAGGGAGCGCAAGACATGCCGCATAGACAAGAGCTTGCAGGCAAAATCATTTATATCACAGGCGGGACGGGCGGAATTGGTGTTCCCCTCGTCCGCATGCTGCGTGAGGCAGGCACTCAGGTAGAGCTTTATGAACGTGAACGGGACGGCGATCTGTCGGAGCATCTGGATGGGCTCTGCGAAAAACTGCGAAATCTCAAGCCGGATATCCTGATCAACATGGCGGGGTTTAACGATTTGAATTATGCCGAAGATCAGGATTACGAAGCAATCTTACATCTCAATCTCATTGCGCCGATGCGGCTGACACAAGCGGTCCTTCCGGCTATGAAAGCGCGCAAAAATGGGCAGATCATAAATATCGGCTCCATGACGGCATTGATCCCGCTGCCACACCTGACAGGCTACGTTGCGGCCAAAGCCGGCCTTAAAGGTTTTAATGATGCGCTACGCCGGGAGTTAGGCGGTACGGGTATTACGGTCACCCACATTGTTCCGCGGGCTGTGAAAACAGCCATGAATAGCGGCGTCAAAGCTGAAGTCAATGCCCGCACAAAAGTACGCTACGATGATCCGGAAAAAATTGCTGCGCGTATTTTTAAAGCGATTTTAGAACACAAAACAGAAATCCGTTTCGGTTGGCCTGAACGGTTTTTTGCATTTTTGAATACAAATTTTCCCCTGATTATTGATGGAGGGCTGCAAAAGAACCGTGAAATCGGCGAAGACGTTTTAAACACTCACAAGACCGGAAAGGAAAAACTCCATGAAACTGATCAGATTTTTACGCGCCGCACTGCTTCTTAGCATGGCTACGCTGGGCGCTGACCAGCTTGCTTTTGCCGAAAATGCCCGTGACATCGTTATGGCGCAGCGGCAGCCTCAAACCCTGCTGCCGCAAACCGATCAAATGCCGATAACAGAATCACAGGTTGCAGAAGACCCTGTGATGGCGCAAGTAGCTTATTTGCAAACAGAATGGGCGCGTATCAAATATAGAGTACCGGACGAGAACGCCCAGCTCTCGGCTATTCACAAGCTTGAAGACCATGCCGAGAAGGTTAGTGCTGCTTATCCGGACCGGGCCGAACCGAAAATCTGGGAGGGAATTATCCTGTCCACGGATGCCGGGATCGTGAAGGGTTTGTCGGCGCTTGGCAAAGTCAAAAAAGCCAAGGCACTGTTTGAGACTGCGCTCCATGAAAATCCGCAAGCTCTTGACGGTTCGGCTTATACCTCTCTTGGCTCGCTTTATTATCAGGTGCCTGGCTGGCCGGTCGCATTCGGTGATAACGAACAAGCCGAAAAACATCTGAAACAGGCTTTGCAGATCAACCCTGAGGGAATCGATCCAAACTTCTTTTATGGTGATTTTCTGCTACAGGATGGTCGTCTGGACGATGCAAAAACCTATCTGGAACGGGCACTCAGAGCACCGGATCGCCCGGACAGATCCTTGGCTGATGCCGGACGCAGGCAGGAAATCAAAGCGAAACTTGCAGAAATTCATGAAAAGGTCAAAGATAAGAGCAAGCCACGATACAACTAGAGTCCGGCTTGGATAAGGAGGCTTTATCATGAGTATTCGATTCGAATATAAGGCGTTTTCTGTTGAAATACAGGGACGTATCCTTCACGGCGTTATTACCGGAAAGCTCGAAAAAGAGGATTACGATCTTTTCGTACCGGAAGCGGAGCGCTTGATCGAACAATACGGTAAAATCAGAGTCATTGCCGAACTGGTCGATTTCAAGGGTTGGAGTGCCGGGGCGCTATGGGAAGAATGCAAACTAGCTTATCATCATCTCAAGGATGTCGAACGCATGGCTATGGTCGGCGACAAAACTTGGGAAAAAGGGATCGCCATATTTATGAAACCTTTCGTTGGGGCCAAATTGCGCTATTTCGACGTATCGGAACGGCAGGCAGCCCTTGAGTGGATTCAAGACGGTCTAGCCGAAAGCGAAGCCGCATGATGGTTTGCGGATGAAGGCCCTGTTCAAATATGAAACACGGCGGGAGGAGCTTTATAAGTTCCTCCTGCTTTTATCTGTTCTGGCTGGATATTTTGGCTATTTAAGCTGGGAATACGGCCTTGCCACTGGCGGGCTGACAGCCGGACTTACATGGAGTTTTTTTGTTCTGTGTACGCCTGTCGCCGATGCCGGGTTTTTGCTGGATTTTCCCGTGCGTCTGATCACGGGCCTGCGGATGTTTTTCTCCGAAATGGGCGTCTGGGTCATTGCAATTACACTAAATCTGAGCGCACTCCATTTCTCCCCCGAAAGCTACGACAAAACGTTCCTGACCTCCTTGCTGCACAAAATTCTGACCACACCCTGGCCGTATTGGAGTATCATTCTGCTATGTGCAGCCGGAACTTTTTTGTCGGTGCGCTTCGGCGATGAAATGCTTGATGTTGTATCACATAAAGACTGCGCCTATCGGCACAAACACGGATTTAAATACAGGCTGCTTGCCTGGATCACATTTATTTTGCTCATCATATGGGCCTATTATCATTTGATAGATTCGCTGAACGTGGAGATACCGTCCTTGTGAGAATATTACTGGTGGAAGATGACAAAAATCTTGGGCAAGCCACGGCAGATGGCCTTAGGGGCCTTTATGCGACGGACTGGGTTCGCTCCGCTGAGGAGGCGCAGGATGCCCTTGCAACAACGTCTTACGCGCTGCTTGTTTTGGATATCAACTTACCCGGTATATCCGGGCTCGAATTGTTGCAGGATCTACGGCACAAAAAAAATCAGATTCCAACCCTGTTCCTGACTGCCCGCGATGCTGTGCGGCACCGCATAGAAGGCTTAAATACAGGGGCAGATGATTATCTTGTTAAACCGTTTGATCTGGATGAATTACTGGCACGGTGTGCAGCTCTGATCCGTCGCAGCGGTGGACAAGCCTTGCCTGTCATTACGCACAAAAATATAGCCTATGAACCGGCTAGCCGTCATTTGGAAAAAAGTGGCAAATCTGTACGCCTATCCAGTCGTGAAGCTGCCGTTTTCGACTGTCTGATCCGCAATATAGACCGCCCTGTTTCCAAGGAAAAAATCATGGAAAGCGTCTATGACTGGTCTTCAGAGGATATTGAGAGTAATACAATTGAGGTCCATATTGCTGCACTTCGCCGCAAACTCGGACGAGATCTGATTAAAACCATCCGCAATGTAGGATATATTATTCCGAAATGAAACGTACCTATTCCCTCCGCAGTCGCCTGATTACATGGATCAGCCTCCCAATTTTGATTGCAACCCTTCTGACGGTCTTAATCAGCTATATTTTTGCACGGCATGAAATTGAAGAAGTTTATGATGCACAGCTTGTGCATTCTGCAAAAGTTTTGCTGCAACTGACGCACCATGAAATTCTGGAAGATGAAAAATTCAACCTCGGCCTTGAAGACCCAGACTTACAGCACCGTTATGAACGAAAGCTGGGTTTTCGAATATGGGTAGATAACGATCCCATTTCCCAATCTACCAATACGGCAGATTTTAAAGATTTTGAAGCACCGCCCGGTTTTTCAAACCAGACGATCGGCAAGCATCGCTGGCGTTTCTTTGTGTTCCTTGATCCGGCAGACGGGATCAAAATCGAAGTCTCAGAGCGTTACGATATACGCTATGAGCTAATAATCCAGCTCATGAGCGCTTTAATTCTTCCGGCGCTCTTCTTCATTCCCACTATCGTGATTGTGGTGTGGATCGGCGTACGAAAAGTGCTTCACCCGGTCGTCAGAATGTCTGTCGATGTTGATCAGCGCAGCAGTGACGATTTATCGCCGATTGCACATGATAGGCTGCCGCAGGAAATAGCCCCGTTTGTGCAGGCGCTGAACCGGCTGTTTAAAAGACTGGAGGAAAGTTTCCGCCGTGAACGCGAATTTACGGATCATGCTGCGCATGAGCTGCGTACGCCTTTGGCAGCAATGAAAACACAAACGCAGGTTTTAATCAAAAAAGCTGGTGCCATGGAACAAACCGGAGGCATAAGTGAGTGTGCGGAAGGGCTTTTAAATCTCGAGACTTCTATCAACCGCGCCACTCATCTCGTCGAACAGCTTTTATTGCTGGCACGACTACAAAATGAAGATTTACCGAAGAACAAAATGGATTTATCGGCTTGTGTGCTGGGTGCAATTGAAGATATTCGGCGCCGAGCGGCACATAAAAATATACATCTAAAAACGAAGATTATGCCGGGCCTTTATATACACGGGCATGATATATCTGTCGGTATCCTGTTAAATAACCTGCTGGGCAATGCCGTTAAATATACACCGGAAGGGGGAAGCGTAGATATTACGCTGGAGGCCGATGGAACGCTCTGTATCGCCGATACGGGGCCGGGGCTAAACGATCAAGATAAGGTGCGCGTCTTCAAGCGTTTTGTCCGGGCTGATAAATCCGGACAAACAGGGAGCGGCCTCGGCCTGTCAATCGCGCAATGGGTCGCCCATGCGCATGACGTACAAATTGAACTATCGGATCATGCCCCTACGGGACTCTCCGTTAAAATCAAATGGGATATTCTTCCAGCATCAAATTCTAAGGCGATATAAGCAGCGCAGCCCAGATTAAACGATGAAAGCTTTAAATCATCGCCATGCCACCATTGACATGGATGGTTTGTCCCGTCACATAGGCAGCCTCATCGCTGGCCAGGTAAAGGGCTGCTGCCGCAATATCCTCTGAAGATCCCATGCGTCCGGCCGGGATATTTGCGTTGATACGCGCCTTCTGGTCATCATTGAGCGCATCCGTCATGGCTGTGGCAATAAAGCCCGGCGCAATGCAGTTCACGGTGATCCCCCGAGAAGCAATTTCCTGCGCCATCGCTTTCGACCAGCCGATCATACCGGCCTTGGAAGCGACATAGTTACACTGGCCCGGATTGCCTGTCACGGCGACGATGGAGGCCACATTGATAATGCGTCCGTTGCGGCGTTTCATCATGCCGCGCTGGAGAGCTTTGGCCAGTTTGAAGGGCGCGGTCAAATTCACGTCGATTACTTCGCGCCATTCTTCGTCCTTCATCCGCATGGACAGATTATCCCGTGTCAAACCTGCATTATTGACAAGAATATCGATTTGTCCCAGCACCTCTTCCGCACGGGCGACGAGATCGCTCACAGCCTCGTCCGAAGACAAATCAGCCGGAAGGATATGCACGCGCTCTCCACCCAGCTTATCCGCCAATGTCTTGAGCTTGCTCTCATTGCGGCCTGAAATCCCGACAATCGCGCCTTGTGCATGGAAGGCCTCTGCGATCGCGCCGCCAATACCGCCAGTCGCACCTGTAACCAATGCTGTTTTGCCTGTCAGATCAAACATGATTTATGTCTCCTTACATATAAGTATCATCGTGAATAGTGATATAGGCTGTGTTCAGCGTTTCCGGGGTTTGCCGTCGTCATCGTCGATCATGGCCAGAATCTCGCTAGCGACCCGTTCCGCATCTTCATCAAGAATCTGAGCTTTGGCACGCTCTAACGGTGATTGCTGTTTTTTCCGCATAGCGGCTGCCATACGGTCCAAAGTATCTTCCCCGATGCTTTCGCGCGCCGCCCGGACATTAGCCATAGCTTGTGCTCGCAGAGCCTCGCTTTCGCTACCAGCGCCCCCGGCCCTAACTCCGGCCTGAGAAGCCCCGCCTTTTCCTGCGGGGCTTTTCGCCTTTTGACCTTTCTGCGGCTTTTTGCGCCAGAACATGAAGAGATCCTCCGGGTAAACAGCTAGATATGCGTGGACTGCAATCAGGCTGCTGCGCTGACCTTAGCCTTTTCACGCATTTTATGCGCCGCCTCGACCATGTTTTTCAAGGCAGGCTCAACTTCCGCCCAGCCTCTTGTCTTCAGACCGCAATCGGGATTAACCCAGATTTGCCGTTCATCAAGAACCTTCTTGGCTTTGTCCAGCAAATCGACCATTTCCTCAACAGTCGGTACACGCGGAGAGTGAATGTCATAAACGCCCGGCCCGATCTCGTTGGGGTATTTGAACGCGACGAACGCATCCAGAAGCTCCATTTGCGAGCGGGACGTTTCGATCGAGATCACATCCGCATCCATCGCTGCAACTTCCTTGATCACGTCATTGAACTCGGAATAGCACATGTGAGTGTGGATTTGTGTCTCGTCCGCTACACAGCAAGATGTCAGGCGGAAATTCTCGACCGCATTGTCCAGATAGGCCTTCCAGTCCTCTTTGCGTAAGGGCAGCCCTTCGCGGAAAGCCGCTTCGTCGATCTGGATCATGCGGATGCCCGCCTTTTCCAGATCGGCCACCTCATCGCGAATAGCCAGCGCAATTTGCGTGGCCGTGTCGCCGCGCGGCTGATCGTCGCGGACAAAGGACCATTGCAGAATCGTGATCGGTCCGGTCAGCATGCCCTTCATGATCTGGTCCGTCAGGGATTGCGCATAGCGCGACCATTCCACGGTCATGGGCTCAGGCCGTGAGACATCGCCGAAAATAATCGGTGGCTTCACACAGCGCGAGCCGTAAGACTGAACCCAGCCGAATTTCGTGAAGGCAAAGCCCTTAAGCTGCTCTCCGAAATACTCAACCATGTCGTTGCGCTCCGGTTCGCCATGGACCAGAACATCGATCCCGATTTTATGCTGATAATCAACAACGGCACCGATCTCTTTCTTCATAGCGTCCTTATAGGCCGCCTCATTGATCATGTCCTTCTTGAAATCCGCGCGCGCCTTCCGAATTTCCGCCGTTTGCGGGAAAGAGCCGATAGAGGTCGTCGGATAAAGCGGCAAATTCAGCGCTGCATGCTGCACTTTTTGACGCTCCGCAAATGGAGAGTTCCGCTTTTTCATCTCCGGCGTAATACCGGCCACACACGATTTAACCGCATCGTCATGAATACGCTTGGAGGTCCGGCGATCTTCCTGCACGGCATCGCTAGCCTGAAGCGCCGCGGCAACCGCATCACGGCCTTCGCGCGCACCTTTAGCGATCGTTGTAATCTCAGCGAGCTTCTGGGTCGCAAAAGCCAACCACGATTTCAGCTCCGCGTCCATGGTGCTTTCGCTGTCCAGATCCACAGGCGTATGCAACAAGGAACAGCTCGGCGCAATCATAATCCGGTCTTTGCCGATATGCCCTTCGACGAATTCTGCGACATTCAATGAATTATGCAGGTCATTTTTCCAGATATTGCGGCCATCCACAACCCCCAGTGAAAGATGCATCCCTTCCGGGATCATGGCAATCGCGTCCTTGTACTGATGCGGTGCGCGGTTCGACAGATCAAGGTGAACCCCGTCTACAGGCAAGGAAAATGCCAGATCCATATTGTCCCGCAACCCATCGAAATACGTCGTCAGTAGAATCTTCAGGCCCGGTGCGGCTTCACGGAGTTTTGCGAATGTATCTTTATAGATAGCGCGGTAACGCTCCGGCAAATCAAGCGACAGGCACGGCTCGTCAATTTGCACCCATTCTGCGCCCTGAGCCTGAAGCTTTTGAAGAATTTGAGTATAGACCGGGAGGATTTTATCCAACAACGCGCAGCGGCACCCTTCGAAAGCACCCTGTTTTTTACCAAGCCTCAGGAAGGTGATCGGGCCGATCAGAACAGGCCGTGTCGTAATCCCTTGCGCTTTGGCTTCTTCGAATTCATCGAAGATTTTTGTTGAAGACAAAGTCGGCTGTGCATCCTGTTCCAGTTCAGGCACCAGATAGTGGTAGTTTGTGTCGAACCATTTTGTCATTTCCATAGCCGTCACGTCTACGCCGCCTTTTTGCGCGCCGCGAGCCATCGCGAAATAAGTGTCCAGATCGACATTTCCGCCAGCAAATCCGTAACGCTTCGGCACGAGGCCCAGCGTACAGATCATATCGAGCATTTGATCGTAAAAAGAAAAATCATTTGAGGGAATATGATCCAGCCCCGCCTCTTTTTGCAGCGCCCAGTTCCGTGTGCGGATAGCCCGGCCTGCTTCAAGCAGCTCTTCTTGCGAACTTTTCCCTTTCCAGTAGGACTCAACTGCCTTCTTCAGTTCGCGTTTTGGGCCGATGCGGGGAAAACCAAGATTCGTTGCTAAAACCATAGTGCCGTGTCTCCTTGCAGGCTGATAAGAACTTTATTCCCTATCCGGGATAAAGGGCTTTCAAGCAAAGTTCAAGGAAAAAGCGCCGTCTAGGTTGGACGTATAGATGATTGGGTAAGGCCTCCCAAAGCCCGGCAAACATCCTGCGTAATCGTAGCCTTGTTCAAGGCGTAGAAATGGAAATGTTCTACGCCTTGATCCGCCAGATCAAGCACCTGCCGGATCAACAAATCCGCAGCCCGTTTCGCGGCCTCCT